>CAZHIT010000128.1:1172-7317 GCA_964533125.1 uncultured Candidatus Sumerlaeota bacterium | reverse complement strand
CAAGGTCTTCGGCAGCAAGGACACGGTGCTGAACCTGGAAGAAGTGCTGATTTCCCTCAGCATCAGCGCCGCCACCAACCCCACCGCCCAGCTCGCGATGACCAAGTTAGGGGAGATGAAGCACTGCGAAGCCCATTCGTCCTCCATGCTCAGCCACACCGATGAGAGCGTCCTGCGCCAGCTGGGGATCAACCTGACCAGCGAAGCCGAGTTCCCCTCCAAAGACCTGTACTGCCTCTAAGCGCATAATGATTAACCGGCAGGTCACGCTGACCTGCCGGTTTTGTTTCCGGTTTGATTGGCTTACCGGCTGGGAGCGGCCCCCACCGGCAATCGTCCCAGGGCGGCGCGCAGCTTCGCCAGTTCCGCCGGGAGCACCGGGGGCAGCCGGTCGCCAAAGCGGGCGTAGAAGCCTTCGATGCCGGGGAGTTCGGCTAGCCACAGCTCCCGGTCCACCGCCAGCAACTCGTCCATCTGCGCGTCCGTGACCGATAGACCATTGGTATCGATATCCCCGTGGCGGGGGACAAAGCCGATAGGGGTATCCACCGCTCCCACCGTGCCGGCCGAGCGCGCGAGCATCCACAGCAGCACCCGCAGGTTTTCGCCAAAACCGGGCCAGATATACTTGCCGGCCGGGTCGGTGCGGAACCAGTTCACATGGAAGATCTGGGGCGGCGAGGGGATTTTCTCGCCCATCGCGAGCCAGTGGGCAAAATAGTCGGCCATGTTGTACCCGCAAAACGGCAGCATGGCCATCGGGTCGCGCCGCACCACTCCCACCTGTCCGGCGGCAGCGGCGGTCGTCTCCGAAGCCATAATCGAGCCGACAAACACCCCATGCGGCCAGTTCCGGGCCTGGTAGACCAGGGGGGCCAGCCGGGCACGGCGGCCGCCAAAGACGATCGCGGAAATGGGCACCCCCAGCGGGTTATCAAACTCCGGCGACAGGCTAGGACAGTTGCGGGCGCTCGCGGTAAAGCGGGAGTTGGGGTGCGCGCCTTTTTCGCCCCCGGCCGGGTCCCAGGGTTCCCCCTTCCAGTTCAGGGCGTGGCGGGGCGGGTTTTTATCCAGCCCCTCCCACCAGACGGTGTTATTGTCGAGGTTTTGCACCACATTGGTGAAGATGGTGTCGCGGCGGGTGGCCGCGAGGGCGTTCGGGTTAGACCTTTCGTTCATGCCGGGGGCGACTCCAAAGAAGCCGGATTCGGGGTTCACGGCCCACAGCCGGCCGTCCGGGCCGACCCGCAGCCAGGCGATATCGTCCCCCACGCACCAGACCTTATAGCCCCGGGCGCGGTATTCGGCCGGGGGCACCAGCATCGCCAGGTTGGTCTTGCCGCAGGCCGAGGGGAAGGCGGCGGCGATGTACTGCACCGCGCCGGCCGGGTCCTCGATGCCCAAAATCAGCATATGCTCGGCCATCCAGCCTTCCTGCCACCCCAGGTGCGAGGCCAGGCGCAGGGCAAAGCACTTCTTGCCCAGGAGAGCGTTCCCGCCGTAAGCGGTGTTGACCGACCAAATGGCCTTATCCGCCGGAAAATGGGCGATATAGCGGTGCTCGGCTTCGATCCGGCATTTGGCGTGCACCCCCCGGACGAAGTCCGGCGAATCGCCCAAAGCCTCCAGCACGGCCTGGCCCACCCGGGTCATCAGGGCCATGTTCAGGACGACATAGATTGAATCGGTCAGCTCAAAGCCGATTTTGGCAAAGGGGGAGCCCACAATCCCCATCGAATAGGGGATGACGTACATGGTGCGACCCATCATTGCCCCGGCCGCGATCTGGTGCAGGCGGGCGTACATGGCCTGCGGTTCCTGCCAATTGTTGGTGGGGCCGGCGTCGGCGCGGTTTTGGGTGCAGACAAAGGTCCGGTCTTCGATCCGGGCGACATCGTTAGGGGCCGAACGGTGCAGATAGCAGCCGGGAAGGATGGTCTGGTTCAGTTCGGTCAGTTCGCCGGTGGCGACCGCTTCCGCCCGCAGGGCGGCCAGCTGGGCGGCGGAACCGTCAATCCAGACGATATGCTCCGGCCGGGTCAGGGCAGCGACTTCTCCAACCCAGGCCTGCAGAGCCGCATTGGTTTTCATTCTTCTTCTCCTTTATCTCCAAAGAATGAGTGACAACTAGATTATAATCCATTTTGGCAGGATAACCAAGTCTTTCATGCCCGATTCCGGCCATGCACCGGGCAGAAGGCGGTTTTATGCTCCCGGGACGGGTGAGGGCGGGAGGTTAGCCCCCAGCAGGGACATTTGTACTATAGCCTATGCACCCAGACCGAAAAGGGAGACGGTATCGGTACCGGTCAGAGAAGGGGGCTGCCGGTCAGGCCCGGGCGGCAGGGGCGAGAGAATGTCCAACCGAAGCCAGCGGCAGCGTTGACACTGGCAACGGCATGGTCTATGATGGAAATAACCGATGCATCCATTTATCGGAAGGAGTGAAATCGTTGAGCGCAGGCAGTCTGGTGGACGAGTTTATTCGGTTTAAACACTTCTGCACGGATTTTCTCGGTTCCATGCCGCCTGGTAATTGCCCGCACCCCTGCACCCCAGCGGAAGCCCGGCTGCTCCAGGCCATCACCCGGACCGGTCTGGCGTGCGCTCCGGCTGGTCAACTGGGTCTGAGACCGGAGGAGATGGGGCAGGCGGCCGAGCGTCTTGTTGCTGCCGGTCTGGTGTTTCGCCGGGAGGATGGTCTGGGGCTCACTCCAGGTGGGGAAGCGTTCCTGGCCGGACTGGAAGCGGCGGCAGCGGAGCCGATCCATCGTTTGGCTTCCCGCATCGACGCGTCAGAACAAGCTCAGTTAATCGAAGCCCTCCGCCAGGTCCGTCGCAGCTTGTCCCCGGGCGTCTGCCCGGCTATCGTCCGCTCCTTCCGTCCGGCTGACGCCGACTGGATCATCCGCCGGCATAATGAGCTTTACGCCCAGGAGTACGGCTTTGGCGGGACCTTTGGCCTTTATGTGGACCGGTATGTCCGCCAATTTGTCGCCGGTAATGACCCGGCGTGGGAGAACATCTGGATTGCCGAGGTGGACGGCGAACCGGCCGGCTGTATCGCCATCGTCCGGGCCGGGCCGGGGACCGCCCAGCTGCGCTGGTTCCTCCTGGAGCCGGGCCTGCGGGGCAAGGGGATCGGCCATCAGCTGATGCGGACCGTCCTGGCGTTTTGCCGGGCCAAAGGTTACCGCCATGTCCTCCTTTGGACGGTTGACCTCCTGGCGGCGGCCCGTCATCTGTACCGGGTGTATGGCTTTACCCTCACCGAAACGCAAGTTAACCACGAATGGCGCCCGGAACCGGTGCTGGAGGAGCGCTGGGATTTGGTATTACACGAGTAATCGGTTTTAGAGGAGATGGGAAGCATGGGAGATCCGCGGCGCGCGGTCTACCTTTTTTGCACCGATCTGGCCGTCGATTGGGTGGCCGGAGGCGTCTATCGGCAGGTGATTGACCTTTTTCACCCGGAGGATACCGGGCTTACTATTGACGATTTACCGGTGCGGGAGTACCACGACCCGGCCGGGAACATCTTCACCTTCGTGCAGACCCACAAGGTGGTCAGCCACGATTACCCGCATCACCTGCCCTTGCTCCAACAACATTTTGCCGGTTACGACCAAGCCGGGATTATCACCTGGCACGCCGGCCAAAACGCCCCGGAAGCGATCTTCCCCGTGCACACCACCGGGGAGGTGCCGGCCGGCTGTTTTGGCCCGGCGCAGCCGGAGTATATGCGCAACCTGCTCCTGGGGCTGGAGCGAAACCGCCTGGCCGCCAGGCTTGAGGAGTACAAGGTCACGACCGAGGCGACGCACTGGTCCGGGATGGTGTACCACGGCGGTCAGCCGGAGATGATCCCGGCGTACCCGGTGCCCCTCCTGGATATCGAAATCGGCAGCAGCCCCGTAAGTTGGGGCGATCCGCGGGCGGCGGCCGTCCTGGCCCGTTCGCTCACCGCGGTGTTTACCGGGGAAGGCCGGCAGCTCAAGCGCCTGCTCTGCGCCGGCGGCGTCCACTTCGAGCCAGCCTTTGCCGCCGCGGTGCAGACGACCTGGGGGGATTACGCTTTTGGCCTGTCCCACATCCTCGCGAACCAATGGCTGGTGGCGGGCGAGTACGAGCGCGAAGACGGCCAGACCCGGCTGGAGGCCTGCGTGCAGTCCATCCAGGGCGGGATTGACGGCATCGTCTTCCACGATAACCTCAAAGGATGCTACAAGGACCAACTCCGGGCTCTGGGGCAGAAGCTGCAGGTGCCGGTCTTTAAGCACCAGTGGCTGCGCCAGCCGGAAAAAATCGCCTGGGGCCGGGCCGGCTAAGCCGCCATTGCCGCCGGTCAAAGCTGTACGGCACACAAGAATAAATCTGATTTTTCGGGAGGATGATCACCAATGAACAAAGTGGAACGGGTTCGGGCGGCGCTGAACAAAGAGCCCGTAGACCGGGTGCCAATCTCGGTGTGGATGCATTACCCGGCGGTGGACTAGGATGCCCGGACCTTAGCCGAAACCCAGGTGGCCGCGCAGCAACAATACGACCTCGACTTCATCAAACTCATGCCCTACGGCCTGTACAGCGTGCAGGACTGGGGCTGCCAGGTGAAGTTCTTCGCCACCGAAACCCAGCCCCCCATAGTGTACAAACCGGCCATCGCCACCGTCGCCGACTGGGACCGGGTCGGGGTGCTGCCGCCGTATTTTGGCAACTGGGGCAAGCAATTGCAACTCGCCCGCTACACCCACGAACTGGTGGGCGACCGGGTGCCCTTTATCCAGACGATCTTCAGCCCCCTGACCAGCGCCTACAAGATGGCCGGGGAGCGGCTGTTTACCGACCTGCGGGAGCATGGGCCGGCGGTCCACCGAGCCCTGGAAGCGATTACGGAAACCACCCTTGGCTTCCTGCGGGAAAACCTGCGGGAGGGTATTTCCGGCATCTTCTTTGCCACCCAGTGCTGCTGCCAGGGGATGCTGACCGGGTTAGAGTACGCCGAGTTTGGGCGGAAATACGACCTGATGCTGTTGGAGGAAGCCAACCGGGGCGGCTGGTTCAATGTTCTCCACATCCATGGCCATAACCCTATGTTCCGGGAAATCGCCGACTACCCGGTGCAGGCCTTAAACTGGCACGACCGGCAGGAGTACCCCAGCCTGGCCGAAGCGCGGAAGCTGACCGACAAATGCCTGATCGGCGGCCTGGATGAAAAGGGGCCGATTTCCACCGGCACGCCGGAGCAGGTGACCGCGCAGGTCCGCGCCACCATCGCCGAGGCGGGTGAACGGGGCCTGATGATCGGACCCGGCTGCGTAGCTTACCCAGATACCCCGGCGCAAAACATCGATGCCGCCCGGCTGGCGGTGGAAAAACAAAGCTAAGAACCGGAGGTGGAGGGTTTGCAGGCAGCAGACCTGGTTTTCATAAACGGCAATATCCGCACCATGGATGAGCATTGCCCCCTGGCACAGGCGGTGGGGGTGCAGGCCGGAAAAATACGGGCGGTGGGCAGCAATGACCGCCTCAAAGAAGCCATCGGCCCCGGAACGGAAGTAATCGACCTGCGGGGGCGGACCCTGCTCCCCGGATTTCATGACAGCCATCTGCACCTGTATGTCTGGGGCCAGTCGCTCACCTGGGTGGGCCTGGCCGGCGTCCACTCCATGGAGGAGATGCTAGGGCGCGTCCGGGACCGGGTGATGGTGACCCCACCCGGTAAAGTGATCCAGGGGCGGGGCTGGGACCAGACCTTGTTCAGCGACGGACGATTCCCCACCCGCGCCGACCTTGACCGGGTCGCCCCGGACCATCCGGTGATGGTAACCCGGATCTGTGGCCATGTGGTGGTGGTGAACACCCGCGGCCTGGAGCTGGCCGGAATCACCCGCGACACCCCGGACCCGGAGGGCGGCGAAATCGACCATGACCCCGGGACGGGCGAGCCCACCGGCATCCTGCGGGAGAGAGCCAAGCTATTGTTCACACAGCGGGTACCGGCGCCCGGCGAAACCGAAATCAAGGCCATGCTCCAGACGGCGATGGACCGGGTCCTGGCGGCCGGGATCACCTCAGTCACCACCGACGATATCCGCCCGAACCTGATCACCAGCATCGCCACTGACCTCCGCCTGTACCGGGAACT
>CAZHIT010000128.1:0-1144 GCA_964533125.1 uncultured Candidatus Sumerlaeota bacterium | reverse complement strand
GCCCTCGATGAGCTGTTATCCCTGGGACTTAAGACCGGCGACGGTGATGCGCAGGTGCGGGTCGGGGCGATGAAGATCGTCCAGGACGGGGCCTTTGGCGCCCGCACGGGAGCCCTGCACGCCCCGTACACGAATGACCCCGGTAACTATGGCCTGCCGGTACACAGCAATGCCGAGCTGACCGACCTGATCCTCCGCGGCCACCACGCCGGGATGCAGGTCGGGATCCACGTAATCGGCGACGCCGCCATCGACGCCTGCCTGGATGCCTTCGCCCTGGCCCAGGCGCAGAACCCCCGCCCCGATGCCCGGCACCGGCTCATCCATTACAGCGTGGCGAGCGAGGCCATCCTGCGCCGGACCCGGGAGCTGGGGGTGGGAGTGGACCTCCAGCCCCGGTTTGTGTCCTTAAACGGGCGGCACGTCGAAAAATACCTCGGACCGGAGCGGGCCAGGCTGACCTACGCCTGGAAGACCATCCTCGGACGGGGGATCCCGGCGGCCGGCGGGTCCGACGCTCCGGTGGAACGGGTGGAACCGCTGCTGGGTATCCACAACGCCGTGAACCGCCAGGTGGACAGCGTGCCCGGGCTGGTCTTCCGACCGGAGGAGTGTTTGACGGTCCAGGAAGCTCTGCAGTTATACACCCTGGGCAGCGCATATTCGACCTTTGAGGAGCAAATCAAGGGAAGCATCACCCCCGGCAAGCTGGCGGACCTGGTCGTGCTGGCTGAAGACCCGGTGCAGGTAAACCCGGCGGCGATTAAGGATATTGCGGTAGAACAGACCATTGTCGGCGGGAAAGTGGTCTTCTCCCGCTGACCGGCAGAGGTTTTGGCAGAGTATCAAGACGGGACGGATCCATACCGGATTCGTCCCGTCGGCCTTTGGCGGGAAAGCGCATATCCTGCCGCCGGCAAAACCCTTGTCTTGCGGGATAGGATGTGCTAAGATAATTATCACCTGATACTAAAACCAACTATAAGCAACAGGTAGTCTATGGAATGGCAGAGAGGGGTGCGCGCATGTTTCGCAGTGTGCTGGTGGCCAACCGGGGGGAAATCGCCGTCCGCGTGATCCGGGCCTTGCAGGAAATGGGGATCAGAGCCGTTGCGGTGTATTCGGACGCCGATAAAGATGCCCC
>CAZHIT010000127.1:0-7317 GCA_964533125.1 uncultured Candidatus Sumerlaeota bacterium | reverse complement strand
CCCCGTCACCCGTCCCCCTTACCTGTGTCATCCCGCTGCGTTGTCCTCCGTCCCCGGCTATCGAATAACCAGAAAAACGAAAAGAGGCTGGACCAAAGCGGTCCGGCCTCTAAGTCTATCATTGTGCCGAAACTAACCCCTGCAACCCATAGTCGGACCTAAACCGGCTTCGGCTTCAAAAAATCAAAAGCGTACGCCCGGGCCGGCTCCTCACCCCGCAGCACCCGCAGCGCCCCCAGGGCCAGGGACTCGAGCTCCTTTTCGCCGGGGTACACCAGCACCGGCGCGATATAGCTCACGCTCTCCTTAATCCACCCGGTAAACATGGCCGAATAGGCGATGCCGCCGGTGAGGACCACCGCATCCACCCGCCCGAAAAGCACGGTAGCACAGGCGCCAATGGCCTTGCCGACCTGGTAGGCCATCGCCTGGTACACCAGTTTCGCCTCGGCGCTGCCCGCCGCAATCATCTGCTCGACTTCGCGGGCGTCCTTGGTGCCGAGGTAGGCGTAAATCCCGCCCTCGCCCGAAAGCCGCCGCGAAAACTCAGGCGCGGTGTACTTCCCGCTCCAGGCCAGGCGCACGGCGGCGCCCACGGGCGGGCAGGACCGCTCGGGCGTGAACAGGCCGCTCTCGAGCGAAGTGACATCGACGATGCGGCCGTGGTCGTGGGCCCCCACCGAAATACCGCCGCCCATGTGCGCGACCACCAGACAGGCTTCGGTGTAGGGTTTGCCCAGGTCGTTCGCGGCCTTACGGGCGATGGCCTTTTGGTTTAAGGCGTGGAATCCGCTCCGCCGGGGCAGTTCCGGCCACCCGGACGGCCGGGCGATGGGCGCAAACTCGTCCACGGTCACCGGGTCGGTAACGAAGGCGGGGATGCCCAGCTGCCGGCTGAGGTCATCGGCAATAACCGGAGCGAGGTTGCTGGCGTGCTTACCGGGCTTGGAGCGCTCCACCATTGCCTGGTTCACCTGGTAGGTGCCGCTGGGGATGGGCCCCAGGTCGCCGCCCCGGGCGGCGATGGCGGAGAGGCTCTCAAGCCCGATGCCCCGTTCGGCCAGCACGGCGAGGATGGCGTCCTTGCGGAAGGCGAACTGGTCGTACAGGGTGGGGAAGGGCGCCAGGTCCTGGTTGGAGTGGTTGATCGTCTCTTGGAAGATGGGCTCTTCGTCCTCATAGACGGCGAACTTGGTCGAGGTGGAGCCGGGGTTGATGGACAAAATCCGCCTTGGCTGGGTCAAAGTCTTTCCTCCTTATCGTCAAAATGACCGAGAGCCTTATCGGTTGGGGGGCGTGCCCTACAAAAACCGCTCGCCCAGCGTCCGGGTGCGTACCGGTTTGCAGGGGATGCCGTAGGCTACCAGCCGCGAACCGATGTCCCGGGTGACGGCAGAGGCGGCGCCGATGATGGTATGCTCACCGACCGAGATCATCTGGAGCATCGATACCCCGGGACCCAGGGACGAAAAGGAGCCGACCTTCGCCCCGCCGCTGACGCAGCAATGGTTGGCGAGGTTAACATAGTCGCCCAGAATTGCTTCGTGACCGACGACGCTCTGGGAGGCCATGTAGCAATGAGCGCCCAGGCGAGCCTCGGTACTGATCTTACACTGGTGGAGGATGAGCGCGCCAGGGCCGATTTCGGCGCGGCGGGAGACCTCGCACGAGGGGTGGATCGCCTTGATGAAGGTGAAGTCCGGCCGCAGCGCCCGGATACGCTCCACCGCCAGGTGACGGGACCAGTTGTCGCCGATGGCCACGACGCCGCCCGCGATCTCCGGGTTGCTCAGCGCCGCGGAGTCCCCCAGGATTGGGTAACCGCAGACGGTTTCCCCGGCCGGCCGGCGGTCGTCGACAAAGCCTAAGAGGCGGTAAATCCCCATGTCCTCGATGACCTCAACGGCGGTCTTCCCCTGGCCGCCAGCCCCGTAAATGATTACGTTCAGCATCGATATTCCTCCTGCCCGGCCGCTGGTGTTGGTCAAGGTATGTATTCCCGCTCCGCGCGGGTTTTCCTCCGTCTGGCGAGCGCACGCCGGGGCAAAATTATACCTTTTGGTTCAGCGCACCGCCCCCGCTTCGGCTTGGCGGTAAATGGCAGCTATTTCTTCTGGCGGGAGGAGACGGGCAATTAGTTCGGCCATCAGGATAATGCCCGGGATGTCTACCAGCAAGCGAGTGAGGGCAAACGCGGGGCCCAGGGAGGCGGCTTCAAACAGGAGCATCGGGATCTTGGTCGTCGACCAGGCGCCGATGAGAATGAGGACATTGGTAAACTTGGCTCCTTTTTGGAGCAGGACGGCGGCCACGGGAAAAGCGCCGTAGAGCGGGCCGGCGGCGGCGGAGCCGAGGAGAAAAGCGAGGACGATCCCCTTCAGGCCGGATTCCGGGCCCATGAAGCGCACCATCACGGATCGGGGTACCCACTGGTCCAGGAGGCCCAAAAGGATGAAGACCGGGGGCAGGAGCAGGAGCATCTCCCGCAGACTGGAGCCGGTAATCGCCAGCGCTTTTAGCCCCAAAGAACGGTTTAAGACGGTTAGCCCCAGCACCAGGGCGGCTGCGCCGAGAAAGAAGCGGTACCGTTTGAGCAATGCCATTAGTAGTTCACCACCTTACCGATAATCAGGGCGACCAAAAATGAGAAAACGAAGGCCAGGGTGTTACGCAGCAGGGGCAGGCGACGGCCGAAAAACTTCATCTCTACCGGCAGGGTGACGACGCCCACCATCATCAGCGAGGAGACGAAGGCACCGATCTGCATCGCCCCGGCGCCGCTCTCCCGAAGCAGGGCGACCATGGGAAAGGCGACAAAGCCGGGGATCAGGGTGATCGCGCCGACCAGGGCCGCCAGGGTGACGCCCCACCAGCCGGTACCCCGTCCGATCAGGGACGAGACGGCCGCCGGATTCAGTACGGCCAGGAGGACGCCGACCAGGAGGATGACGCCGAGGAACTCGGGGAGGATGTTTTCGAGCGACTTCCAGGCCTTGTGGAGCGCCTGGCGGGTTTTGGCGCGGTCGCGGGACCAGGAGAAGGCGAGGAGGACGAGGGTGACCAGGTAGAGGGCTTGGTTGGAGGACAAGGTTTCAGCTCCTTTACGCGTTTGGATTTGGGTCGCGGGTACCGCTGGGGCGGCGGATTGTGTTTCGTCGTTGAGAGGGGACACGACTTCCCGCACCAACGTCATTGCGAGCCGACACGCCTTCACGTCGGCGTGGCAATCTCGTCCCAGGGCCTTGTTTTACCAGCCGACGAAGATGAACGGCTTATGGGTTAGGGGGAAGGCGTGAGGTTTAGTTGTAGGGGCGATTCACGAATCGCCCGTGCCGCGGTGAAGGAACGGTCGGGCGGCGTGGGTATGGGTGACGGGATCCTTCGACTGCGCTCAGGATGACGTGCCCGGGCTGCGGGGGCGGACCGGCCCGGCCGGTGGCCTCTCCTTCGCGTGCGGGCAGCAGCACTCAACCCGCCCACCGGCTCCCTCCCGGCGGCGCCGGCAGCCAGGCCCGGGGGCGGGCTCCGTCGCGGCCATCGTTCCCAGGGCGGCGGCCAATCGGCCAATGGCTTCCCGCTCCACATGATGGTGGGTCCAATATCCCTGCTTTTCGCTCCGGATCAGCCCAGCCTGGCGCAGCACATGGAGGTGCTGGGAGACGGCGGCCTCGGTCAGACCAAGCTGACGGGCCAGCGCCCCGCCGCAACAACTTCGGCGCAGCAGCTGCGCGAGGATGGCCAGGCGCGTTTCGTCGGCCAGGGCTTTCAGTTCGGCAAGATGGCTGTGCATAGCCTGCTCCTTTCATTTAAGCTAATACTTAATTAAATCATAACCGGACGACGGATGGATGTCAAGGGGGACAAAAGGGAGACGGTTTTCGACTGCCTCCCACCATTTGACCGCGCTCGTCGCCTGGTTTTCGCCAAATTTCCCGCTTTGGCCGCCTGGATGCTGGCAGGGCTGGCAGATTCTCTCATGGGTTCTCCCCCCAGATCACCCGCCAGGCCCGTCCCGCTCTGGCCGGCGCGAAGTGAGCAATTTCGCGCTTCGGCCGTGCTACACTAAACCTGTTGGACAGGCTACCACACGAAGGAGGCGACCCTTAGGTGACACTCGAAGATGAACAATACTACTTGCTCTGGGTGCGGACCTGGCGGGAGGGGAACCGGATTTGCCGCGAACTGATGCCGGGGGAGGTCTACCCGGCGGGTCCGGCCGGCGAAGCGGCGGTCTTCCTGCGCCGGCGCCTCACGCGGGAGCATCCGGACCGGCAGTACGCGGTACTCACCGGCCGGGCGATCCGAGAGTACGTGGAGGGCTATAACCGGGCCCGAACCCGCAGTTCAGGCTCGGCGCAACGGACGCTTTTGCCGCCGGTCGGAGCCCGGATCGAAGCGGAATGAGGCTAACGCTGCCCGGATCATCGGGAGTGGCGATGCCGCGCCGCATCTATTAGGACTGTTTTCAAAAGCGTACACCGGTAGCTGTTTTTTCTGCCGGGCAGAGGCAGAAACGGCTGATTGCCATTAATCTCCGGTATTATGAAACTGGGGTCCGGGGCGGAAAATATGGGGCACCGGGAAAACACCTTGCGAAAGCACGCCCGTACATCGGCCAGGATTCGGCATGGCAGCCGGAGCTGGGTAACGCAGGCACAGCCGGGTAAGCCTCCGATCGCCCATCATCACCTGCGGCTTACGGCTGGGCCAACGGAAAGCTTGGTCGGGCAGCAATCGCCAATATACGAAGCTTGGGGGGAATTGAGCGACTCGCATCCGGGCTGATTCAAGGGGTGCAGCTGATCGGGCGCAGACAAAAAAGGACTGCGGGAGATAATCCCACCGTCCTTTTCTTGTTGCCGCCCGCCTAATACTAATTGGCCGCGGTGATGGTAATTTCGCCCTTGATCCCATCCCAGTTGGTGGTCGCCCCCAGAGCAGTCGACACAAAGCGCAGCGGCACCACCGTCCGGCCGGACAGGACTTTCGGAGGCACATCGAGGGGTACGGTCTGGCCGTTGATCTGGGCGTCCTTCTGGTTTAACCAGAGGACGATGGTGGTATTGCCTTTGGTGTAGGTGATCTTCTGGGTGGCGGCGTCGTAAGCGATGGCGGCGCCCAGTTTTTCACCGATGAAGCGCAGGGGCACCATCGTCCGGCCGGATTCCAGGAAGGGAGCGATGTCAAGCGGAACTTCGGTCCCCTGGACCAGGGCCGACTTACTGTTCAGTTTCAGGACCAGGACGGTGGAGACCTTAACGGCCGGAGCACTGGCGACGGCATTTTGGTCGATGGGGCTGCCGGTGCTGTTGTCCGGGTAGACTGGCACGATACGATAGTAATAGGTCTTGCCCGGAGTCAGCCCTTCGTCCTGGTACACCCGGTCGGTGACGGGGAAATCCGTCAGCGGGTAATTTAGGTCAAAACTGCCGGGGATGAGGCTGCGGTACAGGTAATAGCCATAGGGTGACTGCCCATTGACGGTACTGGAAGCCGGCCAGGTTAGGCTGACATACCCGCTGCCGGTACCAGGCAGAGCATCCGCATTGGGAGTGGGCGTCGGGGTGGGGATTGGCGTCGGGGTCGGTTGGAGGTTTGGCGCAGCGGCCTGGGCCGGCGTTACCCGGACGTTGTCGACCAGAAGCATGCACGCATAGGTCATAAAGCCAATCTTGCCTGATGTTAAGCTTGCGTCAGAGGCGGTCAGGATGGTTTGGCCGCCGGCCTGGACCGTAAGCTGGGAGCCGACCGCGCTAATCTGGTAGTGGATTGGTTCGTAATCGAAGCCGACCGTTTCGCTCGTGAGGATGGTAACCTTGCCGGCAACGACTTTATCCAGACGGCGGAACGGCCCTTCGTTGCCCGTGTCGTCGACCATCAGGAAACGGTAGTAGTTGTTCTGGTCCTGGTAGCGGAAGATCGCGCCAACGCCGTCGTCATCGTCCGGGGTCAGGTCAAATTCGAAGTTGAAGTCGGTAAACGCCGGGACATCTGCATAGATATGGGACCCTTGGTAATAAGCATATTCGTCATCACTGCGGTAGATATTGCTGTCCTGGTTCAGTTGGCCGTCGGCCACGTACCACTCCGAGGGGCCGCCCGAGGGGTAGGGGTCATCCACTACCTTCCAGGTCGAACTAAGCGTACTGCCGGAGAAGCTGTCGCTGAACAGAGCCCCGTCGGAACTGCTGCCGCCGGCATCTGCGCCGGCATCAACCCACTGATAGACATATTTGATGTATCGAAGATAAAGGTTGTTGCTGCCGGCGACGATCCGGATGATCAGGTCCATTTTGCCGCTGGTCTCCGAATCAGCATAACCGTAGTCCGGCACAACCTCGGTCTCGGTGCTGCTGTCGCTGGCGATTTCATCCCAGTCCACATCCGCCGAACCTAGTTTTCTGGAAGAGTAGTCCATACTCGAGCTGACGCCGTGTCGTTCAAATTCGGCTTCCACCGTGCCGCTCCCGGTAAAGACTTTGGTCGTGCTGGCCTCGGTCCGCCGCGCACTTAATTGCATCGTAAAATTTTGGCCGGGAGTTAAGGTGGCCGGGCCAGGGGTCCAGCTGTAATTGGTCGAAAGCCGATAATAACCGTTGCCGGAGAAGCTCTCGTTAATACGAACCCCCAGACTTGAATAGCCGTCCCCGGATATGCTCAGATAGGAGTCGGGATTGGTGGCCGTCCCGTGCGCGCTGCCGGACTCTTCGACTATGGTCTCGACCAGTTTCCAGTACCCGGATGGAGCAGCGGGGCAGACCGAACCGGTAAAGGACAGCACCAGGAGGGCAGCCAGGGTCAGGAGCGCCGTGGTTTTACGCAAGATACCATCCCCTTTTGCCTATTTTCCTTGAGCATACCAAAAGCCGAAGGGGAATAGAATCACCCATGCAGGTGACAACTCGGAAATATTTAAGCTGGCAAACGATACCATATTGGCGGCGTATCACCCTTAAGGGTGACAAGGCAAAAAAGAACCGCTGCCTCACCACCGACGGGAGAGAAAGCGGTAATACGGGCAAATGGGCACTGCCAAGGGCCCCGGGTCTTGGTCTACCGACCTTGGCTGGCCGCCTCAGGCAGTGGTGGATAGCCAGTGCCTTGGGGCTGTCCTGGTTGGTCCGGGTCTTAACTCAAGCCCGGTTTATTCGCCCAGAAAATCAAACTCGTACGCCCGGGCCGCTTCTTCGCCCCGCAGCACCCGCAGGGCGCCATAGGCCAGGGATTCGAGTTCTTTCTCCCCGGGATAGACGAGGATGGGGGCAATGAATTTAATGCGTTTGGTGATCATGGCGTTAAACCGCCCGGAGTAAGCGA
>CAZHIT010000126.1:0-7339 GCA_964533125.1 uncultured Candidatus Sumerlaeota bacterium | reverse complement strand
TCGCCGGGTTCTGCTCCCTAAAAGCCCTCTCCACCCGCAACGACGCGCCGGAGCGGGCCTCCCGGCCGTTTGATGCGCAGCGGGACGGCTTTGTGATGGGTGAGGGAGCCGGGGTGGTCATTATGGAGACCCTGGAGCACGCCCAGAACAGAGGGGCGAGAATCTACGGCGAGATTGTCGGATACGGGAACACGGCCGACGCTTTCCATATTACTCAGCCCTCACCGGAAGGCGACGGCGCCTACCGCTCGATGCGCAATGCCCTGCGGGATGCAGGGATTACCCCGGCCGAGGTTGGGTATATTAATGCCCACGGAACCTCGACCGAGTACAACGACAAGTTCGAGACCATGGCGATCAAGCGCTTATTCGGCGAGCAGGCGTATAAGATTCCCGTCAGTTCCACCAAGTCCATGACCGGCCACCTCCTGGGCGCGGCCGGGGCAGTGGAGTTGATTGCCTGCCTGCTGACCCTGAATAGCGGCATGATCCACCCGACCATCAACTACGAAAACCCCGATCCGGACTGCGATTTGGATTATGTCCCGAACCAGGCCCGCGCCGGCGAAGTCGACGTCGCTCTTTCCAATTCCTTTGGTTTCGGCGGCCAGAACGGGACGCTGGTGGTGCGCAGATTCCGGGGCTAAACCCGAGGGAGGCTAATCCGGTGACATCAGAATATCCCCCGGACCAAAACCACACCCTGGAAGGAAATATCGGGTATCGCTTTGTAACGCCGTCCTTGCTGCAGCAAGCGCTGTGCCATTCTTCCTATGCTAACGAGGTGAAAGAGCCCGCCGGCAGCAACGAACGGCTGGAGTTTTTGGGCGATGCGGTGCTCCAGCTGGCGGTGAGCCAGGAGTTGTACCGCCGTTACCCGGATTACACCGAAGGCGATTTGACGCGTTTGCGGGCCGGGGTGGTCTGCGAGGCGACGCTCGCGCGGTGGGCCCGCCGCCTGGACTTAGGCGGTTTTCTCCGCCTGGGCCGGGGCGAAGACGGGGCCGGCGGACGCAAGCGCGCTTCCCTGCTGGCGGATGCGATGGAGGCCGTGCTGGGCGCGCTGTACTTAGACGGCGGTTTCCCGGCGGCGAGCGCCCTGATTGAGCGGGAACTCGCGGCGGAGATGGAGGCGGCCGACCGGGGCGAACGGTACGCCGATTATAAAACGGCCTTGCAGGAAAGACTGCAGCGGCAGCCGGATTGCCGGCTTAGGTACGAGGTGACCGCAGAATCCGGTCCGGACCACGCCAAAGCCTTCCGCGTGCAGGTGAGCAATGGGGAGGAGCTGTTGGGGACGGGGGACGGCAAAAGCAAAAAAGAAGCCGAGCAGGCGGCGGCAGCGCAGGCCCTGCAGCGACTGGCGGACAGCGACTAAGGCGGCAGCCCGGGCGGTAACCCGGGCTGTCTCTCTAGTCCGTGCGGGGAATGGCAGGGGTGGCCACCATTGGGCAGTATCTCCTAAAGATCCACCCCGGTTGCCGCGCCACAGATGGTGGTGGATAGACGGAGCCTGGATCATCTGAATCGGCTCCGGGACTGGTTTCTATGCTTTTTTCCCGCCTTATGGTAAAATGGAATAGTCCTGGCATAGCGGAAGCCAGACCGGGGAGGGAACTGGTTTGTACCTGAAGCGGGTAGAGATGTGCGGTTTTAAGTCGTTTGCCGAGAAAATCGAGCTGGATTTTCCGGTGGGAATCACCGCAGTCGTGGGTCCCAACGGCAGCGGCAAAAGCAATATTTCGGATGCCATACAATGGGTCCTGGGCGAGCAAAGCGCGAAGTCGCTCCGGGGGACCCGGATGGAGGACGTCATTTTTAACGGTACCGCGAGCCGCCGCCCCTTAGGGATGGCGGAAGTAACGCTGATTTTAGACAATACCGACGGACAGCTGCCGCTCGCATATCAGGAAGTGCAGATTATGCGCCGGCTGTACCGCTCCGGCGAGAGTGAGTACCGCTTAAACCAGACCCCCTGCCGTTTAAAGGACATCCAGGAACTGCTGGCCGACACCGGGCTGGGGAAGGATGCCTATTCGGTCATCGGCCAGGGGAAGATCGAGGAGATTCTGAGCGCCCGCTCCGAGGACCGGCGGGCCTTATTGGAAGAAGCTGCCGGGGTGGTCCGCTACAAAAACCGCAAGCGCGAAGCGATGCGCAAGCTGGAGGAAACCCAGCTGAATATGCTACGGATTAACGACATCCGCAACGAACTGGGGCAGCAGGTGGGCCCCCTGGCCGAGCAGGCCGCCGACGCCGAAAAGTACCAGCGCTGGCACAGTCGGCTGGTGGAACTGCAGATTGCCGGGACCGTCCGGGAGCTGGTGCGTTTGCGCTCTGATCTTTCGCTTTTGCAGGAGCAGGAACAAAGCCGGCAGGATCGCCTGGCGGCCACTAGTGCTGCAGGGCAAAGCCTGGAGGCCGCGATCGAGGCGGACAAAGTTGCCTTGCTCTCGCTAAACGACCGTTTTACCGCCCGGCAGCAGGAACTCCATCGTTTGGACGGGGAGTGGGAGCGGGCGGAAGGCAGTCTGACCCTGACCGGGGAGCGCCGCCGCGCCTGGCTGGAGCAAAAAAGCGGCCTGGAGGCGGAACTGGGGGACCTTGCGGCCAAACTCGCGGAGCAGACGGCGGTCATCGCAGCCGAAGAGGCGAACCTTGACTCGCTCCTCTCGGATTTCGACGGACAGGAAGCGGCCATCGGCACCGAGAACCGGCGCTTAGAGGCGGTGCTCCGCGAAATCGATCAGCGGGGCAGCCAACTGGAGCAGTGGAAGAGCGAGATTATCGACTGGATGAATCATACCGCCGCCCGGCAGTACGAGTTAAATACCCTCGAAGCCGAAACGGAAAGCACGGTGCGGGTGGAGCAAAAATTAACGGCCGAAGGGGAGGCAAACCGGGAAAACGCGGCCCGGACTTGGCATCAGATCGATGCGGTGGAGGAAAGAATCGCGGCCATCCAGGCGGAGAACCAGCGCCTGCAGACCGATCTTCAGGCGAAACAGCAGGAGAAACAACGCCTGGTCGCAGAGCTGGCGCAGCAGCGGGCGGCGGCGGCGGGGCAGCGGGAGCAGATCAGTTCAATATCGGCCAGGCAGAAGGTACTGACCGACCTGCAAGCCGAGTACGAGGGCTACCAGCGGGGGGTGCGGTCCGTCCTCCTGGGAGTACGCAAAAAACGGCTGGATGGGACCGGGATCTGCGGCGTCCTGTCGGAACTGATTAGGGTGCCGGCCGAGTACGAGGCCGCCATCAGCATTGCCTTGGGCGGGTCATTGCAGAACATCGTGACTGATACTACCGGCGCGGCCGAGCGTGCGATTGAGTACTTAAAGCAGACCAGCGGCGGGCGGGCGACCTTCCTGCCGGTGGAGGCTGTGAAGGGGCAGGCAGCGCCGGCTTTTCTGCAGGCCGTACGCCCGGCGCCCGGGGTCATTGGTTTCGCGGCCGAACTGGTGGAGGCGCCGGCCAAGTATGCCCGGATTTTGCAGCACCTGTTGGGTCAGGTGTTGGTAGTGGATAAGCTGAATAACGCCACGCGCCTGGCCAAAAATCTCGGGTACCGGGCCCGCATCGTGACCCTCGAGGGGGATTTGCTTACCCCGGGGGGAGCGATCAGCGGGGGCAGCGCGGGCAGCCAGACTGTCGGGCTTTTGGCGCGGGGACGGGAAATCACCGCCCTGAAAAACCAGGTGGCGGCCATTCAGGCGGAACTCACCGCCGGCGAAGAGAAAATGCGCCAGCTGGCCGCCGCGGCCGAGGCCGTCGAAACGGTTATCCAGGGAGCGGAGCGGTCCAGACACGATAATTTAATCGCCGTTGCAACGGCCGAAAAAGACCGGGAACAGCTGCATGCCGACCTGGCCCGTTTAAGCAAAGAAGCCGAGGTTATCGGCCGGGAGCACGAGAACAACCGGCGGCGGCAGGGCCAGATCCAAGCGCAGACCGAAGAGTTGCGCGCCGCCTTAGGTGAATTGGTGGCGGCAACGGCGGAGCGGCAGCAGCGGGTGAGCGAGCTCCAAAGCCGCCTGGGCGGGGACTTGGCGAACAAGGAAGAACTGTCCGGGCGGATTACCAATAACCGGATCAACCTCGCGACCCTGCACCAGAAAAAAGAAAACGCCCAAGCCACCCTGGTGCTCTATCGCCAACTGGCGCAGGAATATACCGAAAAACAGGCGGAGCTGGCCGGACGTATTGCCGACCTCGACGGAAGGGGCAGCGCCGCCGCAGCGGAGGAGCAAGCGGTCCGGGTTTTGCAGGACGAGCTGGCAGGGCAGCGGGCTATAGTGCAGCGGCAGTGCGAGGAGTTACGGCAGGAACGGCAGCAGGCGGAAGCGGGTCTCGGGGAGCAGGAAAAAGAAGCGAAGCGCCTTAGCCGCTCCCGCGCGGACCTCCAGGACGAACTGCACGCTTTGGGCCTGCGACGGAACCGGTTGGAGGTAGAGGCGGCGGCCGGCGAACTGAACCTGCGAACCGCTTATAATGTGACGCCGGAACAGGCCGACGCCATTGCCGCCGGCGCGGCCGGCGAGACCGACTTGCCCGCGCAGATCCGGCGGCTGCAGGCGGATATTGACCGCCTGGGCCCGGTCAACCCCGGCGCGATTGCGGAGTACGCCCGGGTGCGGGAACGCCACGCATTTTTGGAGCAGCAGTACACCGACTTGGAGCAGGCCCAGTCTGGGCTGGGGCAAATCGTGGGCGAGATGGACCGGGTGATGAAGAAGCAGTTTTTGGCCACGCTCGCAGCGGTACGGGAGTGCTTCACCGGTATTTTCCAGGACCTGTTCGGGGGCGGCCAGGCCGATTTGCAGCTGACCGACGCCGCTAATGTCCTCGAGTCCGGGGTGGAGATAATCGCCCAGCCGCCCGGGAAAAAACTGCAAAACCTGCTGCTGTTGTCCGGCGGGGAGCGGGCTTTAACCGCCATCAGCCTCTTGCTCGCCATTTTGCGCGTCCGGCCTTCTCCTTTCTGCGTGCTCGATGAGATCGACGCCTCGCTGGATGAGGCCAATGTGGACCGGTTTGCCCGCTTCCTGAAGGAGTTTGCGCCGCGGACCCAGTTCGTGGTCGTAACCCACCGTAAAGGGACGATGGAAATCGCCGACCTCCTGTACGGGGTGACGATGGAAGAATCCGGGGTATCCAAAATGCTCTCGGTCCGTCTGCTCGATGCCGCCGGCTAGGGAATAGCCGCTTTGGCGCCGGGAAAAACTAGGGAGCATTGGCGAAGAGAGGCGGCGGAGCACAATGCGAAAGATTCGAAGCATTAATAAACATATTGTCGAGCGTTTGGTGCAGGAAACCCTGGACCTGGGGCAGGGACGCGGGGCGGCGGCGATTGGTTTTACCGACCGCCAGGGGCGAATCAATTCGGCCACAGAGTCGGTAAGCGGCGGGGTCTCCGGCCTGCCGCTGCGGCGCCTGATTGGGCTGGTAGCCGAGTTCACTGGCTGTCCGCTGCTGACGGGGATAAACCAGCTGCCGGCAAACGCGGTCATCCTGACGACCAACCCCGGGCGCACCGGCCTGATCACCGATACCGGCTCGATCGACTTGTTCGATCTCCCGCAGGTGAACATCGGGGTCCGAAACGAAGGCTTTGCCGGAGCCGGCCTGCTGTACCCCCGGCCGGCGCTGTTTGATCTCGCGACGCGCTCGGAGGAGATGGAACTGGGGATCCTGGACGCCAAGACGATGAAAGAAGAGAAGGAAATCCTGCGGGCGAACGCGAAGCTCGATTTAGAATACCTGCGGGTGGGAAGGGAACTGGCTCTGGGGGAGGGTCCGGAAGAGAAGGCTATCTTCAACAAAGTGTCGGACGGCCGCACCGGGTCGCCACAGCCGGTCCGGTCGCTCAGCCGCGAACTGGCGGCGGAACTGGTGGAGCTGTCGGTACGGCTGGGGCAGGGACGGGAGGTTGCGGCCATCGGCGTGGTGGATGAAGCGGGGCGGGTGACCAAACTGGGTAAACCGGTGGTGGGGGGAGACGGCTACGTTCCGGCCCGCCTGTTGGCCTCCAGCAGCACGGATATCGGCGGCAAATCGCAGCGGGCCATCTACACCCATCAGATCCCCGCTAACGCGGTAATCGTCCACACCCATCCCGGCGGCACCGGGGTGATGCACAGCGGTGACGCCGAGGCCGGGCCGGCGACCTGGGGCCGGGCGATTATCGCCATCGGGCACGACCGCGGCGGGCGGACTAAGGGAGCGACCGTGATCGAGGCAAGTTCGGCCTGTATGGACCTGATGGATGAGGGTGAGCGCCTGGATGAAGCCTTCTTTGCGGCAGAGACAAGCGCGGACGAAACCGAAATCCGCAACCGGCAGTTCGGGATTGCCCAGGAGTTTACCAATCTATGCCGGGAAATACCCATCGAATGATTTGGCTGGCGCAGTAAGGGGCGGGAGGGAAAGGCATGAACCTGTTCGGTCGCTTAAAAGAGGGATTGGCCAAAACTCGGAATAACCTGGTGCAGCGGATTTCTTCCCTGGCGCTGGGGAAAAACGCTTCGGCGGAAGCGGTGCTGGAGGAGTTGGAAGAGGCCCTGCTGGGGGCGGATGTGGGAGTGGCCACGACCTTAAAGCTGACGGCGGCGCTGCGGAGCGCACTGAAAGCCGGGAAAATCCGGACCGCCGTCGAACTGCGCGCGAACTTGCGGGAACAAATCCGCACCATCCTGACCGGCGGGGCGGATACCCCGGCGGTACCCCGGACCGCGGGGACGCCGCAGGTTATGATGGTCGTGGGGGTCAACGGGGTTGGCAAAACCACCACCATCGCCAAGCTGGCCCGCCTTCGGCAGGCCGGAGGAGAAAAAGTATTGCTCGCGGCCGGTGATACGTTCCGGGCGGCGGCCATCGATCAGTTGGAGATTTGGGGCAACCGGACCGGGGTCCCGGTGGTGCGGCACAAAGAGGGCGCCGACCCGGCGGCGGTGGTGTTCGACGCCTTACAGGCGGCCAAAGCCCGGGGAATGGACCTGGTGATTGTGGATACCGCCGGGCGCCTCCACACCAAGGTGAATCTGATGGAAGAGCTGAAAAAAATCAAGCGGGTGATCGGGCGGGAAATCTCGGGCGCTCCGCAGGAAACCCTGCTGGTGGTGGACGCCACTACCGGGCAAAACGCCATCAGCCAGGTGCAGCAGTTTGCTGCGGCGGTGCAGGTCACCGGCATCGTCCTGACCAAACTCGATGGAACCGCCAAGGGGGGCATCGTAATCGCCATTAAGGATACTCTGGGGATTCCGATCCGCTACATCGGGATTGGCGAGAATTTGGAGGATTTACAGGAGTTTGAGCCGAACGGGTTTATCGAAGCCCTGCT
>CAZHIT010000125.1:0-7408 GCA_964533125.1 uncultured Candidatus Sumerlaeota bacterium | reverse complement strand
CCGGGAGATGTTTCAGACCCACAAGATCGCCGAACAGAAGCTCAAGGAACTGCTGGGGCATACGCCGGTCGAGGTCTTTGCCGGCGCCATTCTCGGGATTGTGCTGACCCTGGTGCTGTACCCCCGGATGTAGACGGGATTTGGCGGTTCTCGATTGCCTTAGGTCCCGTATCGACGGTGCGAGAGAGAGTTCCGGCCGACCGGGAACTTTGCTCTCGCTGTTTTTGTCGGTTTGGGCGAGACCAATGGCTGCGCGCTGCTGGCCATGAAAACGGTTTAGTAATTAACATAGGTGCGGAAGGACGAAGCGGCGAGGTTTGGTTCCCGCGCTACTACGCTCCGCGCAATGAAGTAATCCAAACTCAGTCCTTAGCGATGGTTATTACAATTAAGCCGCTGCGGGCGGATAGACCGGCCGGGGAACACCCGGTGAAAGGGCCGCGCAACCGGTGAAAGTGGGGGATACAACCTGGAGAGCATTCTGGCACGCATCAATCAACCCGAAGACGTGCGCAAATTAAACCAGCAGGAGCTGCGGGAATTGGCCGCGGAACTGCGGGAGAAAATTATTGCCACGGTGGCCCAAAACGGCGGTCATCTGGCCTCCAATCTGGGCACGGTGGAACTGACCCTGGTGCTACACCGGCTGTTTACCAGCCCGACCGACAAGCTGGTTTGGGATGTGGGGCACCAGAGCTATACCCACAAGCTCCTCACCGGCCGGCGCGTAGCCTTTGCGACCCTGCGCCAGGCCGGCGGGCTCAGCGGTTACCCCAAGCGTGCCGAGAGCCCGCATGACTGCTTTGGGGCTGGGCACAGCAGCACCTCGATTTCGGCGGCCCTCGGGCTCGCGACTGCCCGCGACTTAAGCGGTCAGCGCCACCACGTCGTCGCGGTGATCGGGGACGGAGCGATGACCGGGGGGATGGCCTTTGAGGCCCTCAACCACGCCGGCCAAAGCGGCACCCGCCTGATCGTGATCTTAAACGACAACGAGATGTCGATTTCTGAGAATGTCGGCGCCCTCTCCTCCCACCTAAGCCGGCTGCGCTCAAACCCGGCGTATTTCCGGATCAAAGCGGACGTGGAATACCTGCTGCGACGGATCCCATTAGTGGGCAAACGTCTGGCCGCTGCGGCGGAACGCCTCAAAGACAGCCTAAAATACCTTCTGGTGCGGGGGGCGATGTTTGAAGAGCTGGGCTTTACGTATCTGGGGCCGGTGGATGGCCACAACCTCACTAGCCTCCAGGAAGTGCTGGGTGCGGCCAAAAAAGTGAACGGGCCGGTGTTGGTGCACGTCCTCACCCGCAAGGGCAAGGGCTATCCGCCGGCGGAGAAGAACCCTGACCGCTTCCACGGTGTGGGACCCTTTGACCAGAGCACCGGCCTTAGCCCCAGGAGCGAAGCCCCGCCCAGCTTCACCCAGGTGTTTGGCCAAACGATGCTGGCGCTTGCGGCAAAAAGCCCCAAGCTGGTTGCCATTTCGGCGGCAATGACCGCCGGCACGGGCCTAGAGGAGTTCCGCGACCGCTACCCCGGCCGGTTCTTTGATGTGGGGATTGCCGAGCAGCACGCGGTGACCTTCGCTGCCGGCTTGGCGGCGGCCGGGTATAAGCCGGTGGTTGCCATCTATTCGACTTTCTTCCAGCGGGCGTACGACCAGATTATCCACGACGTCTGCCTGCAGAACCTGCCGGTGGTCCTGGCTATCGACCGGGGCGGCATCGTGGGCGAGGATGGCGAAACCCACCAGGGGGTGTTTGACCTGTCCTTTTTGCGCCTGGTCCCGAACCTGACGGTGCTGGCCCCGAAAGACGAAAACGAACTGCAACAGATGCTGTATACCGCCGTGCAGGTCCCCGGGCCGGTGGCCATCCGCTACCCACGGCAAGCCGGGTTTGGGGTGCCCCTTGACCAGAAGTGTCAGGAAATCCCCCTGGGCCGGGCAGAAGAACTGCGCTCCGGGCGGGACGCGGCGATATTGGCGATTGGGACAATGGTTCCCCTGGCCCAGTCAGCGGCGGAACTCCTGGCGGGGGAGGGGATTGAAGCAATGGTGCTTAACTGCCGGTCGGTCAAGCCCCTGGATACTGCGGCTGTACTGCGCGCCGCTCAGTCTACCGGCGCGATTATTACGGTCGAAGACAATATCCTGGCGGGGGGATTCGGGTCGGCTGTCAGCGAAGCTTTGGCGGCGGGCGGATCGGCGGGGACGAAGGTGCGGCACTTGGGTTTGCCGGACCGGTTCATCGCCCATGGTCCCCGGGCGCAGGTGCTGGAGCAATACGGTCTCACCCCGGCGGCGATTGCGGCGGCGGTGCGCGATCTTACCGGACGCCGGGCGGCGGCCACCGGAAGAAAAGAGGGGCAACCCCATGGCTAAGACGAAGGAAAGACTGGATGTTCTCCTGGTCAGCCGGGGTTTTTTCGCCAGCCGGGAGCGGGCCCAGGCGGCGATTATGTCCGGTATGGTGTGGGTAGATGACCGGCCGGCGGATAAGGCTGGGACCAAGGTGGATGCAGAATGTACCGTCGCGGTAAAGGGAGATCCGCTCCCCTACGTCAGCCGGGGCGGGCTGAAACTGGAGCATGCTCTGGATGAGTTTGGGGTGATGGTTGAAGGGCGAACCGTGCTGGATGCGGGGGCCTCCACCGGCGGCTTTACCGATTGCCTCCTCCAGCGGGGAGCGGCCAAGGTGTACGCGGTGGACGTGGGCTACGGGCAGCTCGCCTGGTCCCTGCGCCAGGATCCACGGGTGGTCAATATGGAGCGGACCAACATCCGCCATCTGCTCCCGGCCGACTTAGGCGACAGCCCCACCCTGGCGGTGATCGACGTCGCATTCATTTCCCTGGCCAAGGTGCTGCCGGCGGTGGCCGCATTGCTGGCTCCGGCGGCGGATATCGTGGCCCTGGTCAAGCCCCAGTTCGAGGCCGGCCCGGCCCAGGTGGGGAAAAAGGGCGTGGTGCGGGACCCGGCGGTGCACTTATCCGTCCTGACGGCGGTCTGCCGGGCGGCGGCGGACCTGGGCTTAACAGTCGCCGGCCTGACTTACTCACCCATCCGGGGTCCGGAGGGGAATATCGAGTTCTTCCTGTACGCCCAAAAAGGTGGGACAGCGCCGGGAACCGACTGGGTTTCCCAAGCGGCGGCGGTGGCCCAGGCGGCCCATCACAGCCTCTAGACCCGGGACCCGGGCGCGGCCGGCAGCGGCGGCGTCTTTTATTTCCGGTCTGAACGACCGACACCGCTGATAGTTGGGGCCGATACAGGAAATAATCTGTTTAACCAGAATAAATAGGCAGAGGACTGCGACCGGGGAGGCAAAGCGCATGAACATCGGTATCGTTCCGAATTTTCGGAAAGCCGGCGCCAGCGAAATAACGGAGAAGATGACCGCCTGGCTGAAGGGGCGGGGCGTTGGGGTATGGCTGCTGCCCTACCAGTCCGCTCCCTTGCCCTTGGGGATCAGCCGGCGGGAAGATGCCTTGCCGGCGCCGGTCGATTATCTCATTGTTTTGGGCGGGGACGGCACGCTGCTCAGCACCGCCCGGACCTACGCCCCGCTCGGCATCCCGATTTTGGGGGTGAACCTAGGTAAACTCGGCTTCATGACCGAAATCGAGGTCCCGGAGCTGTATTGGGGCCTGGAGCGCTTGCTCGCGGGTCAGTACCGTTTGGATGCAAGAATGATGCTCAGCGCCCGGGTGAACCGGCAGGGGACCGAGAACGGCCAGTTCCTCGCCTTAAACGAGGCCGTGGTCACCAAGGGGGTGCTGGCCCGGATGCTGCGTCTGAGCGTCTACGTAAACGACACCTATGTGGATACCTATCTGGCAGATGGGCTGATTTTGGCCACCCCGACCGGTTCCACCGCCTACTCGCTTTCGGCTGGGGGGCCCATCGTTTACCCGAACATCAATGTTCTGGTGCTGACGCCGATTTGTCCCCACACCCTGTACACCCGCTCCCTCATCCTCCCGGAAGACGGGGAGGTCAAGATTGTGGCCGAGACGGAGCACACCGAAACGATGCTGACCATCGACGGGCAGTTTGGCCACGCCTTGCAGGCGGGGGACGAGATCATCTTCACCAAGTCGGCGCTCACCACTAAGCTGATCCGCCTCAACACCCGGAATTTTTACGATGTCCTGCACCAAAAGCTGAAGGGGGGATAGGCCGTGTTCAGCCAACTTCTCACCCCCTGTGCGCTGGCTTCTCTCCTCGTCGGACGGGTGATCCGCCCCGGGAACTGGGCGGTGGACGCTACGGCCGGCAAGGGCGGGGACACCGTCCAGCTCGCCCGCCTGGTCGGCCCGAGCGGGAGGGTCATCGCCTTTGATATCCAGGCGGCGGCCTTACAGCAGACGGCTGAGCGGCTGGCGGCCGAGAACCTGCGGGACCGGGTGGACCTGGTGGCCGCCGGGCACGAGACGCTCACGGCTCATGTGAGTCGCCCGGTGGCAGCAGTGATGTTCAATCTTGGTTACCTGCCGGGCGGCGACCACGCCATAACCACCCGGACGGCCACCACGCTTGCGGCCCTGAAGCAGGCCACTGATTGTTTATCGTCGGGTGGGATACTGACCGTAGTGACCTACTGCGGCCACCCCGGCGGGGCGGAAGAGCAGGCGGCGGTGTCGGAGTTTGCGGCTGGGCTCGACCGGCGCTCCTTTGCCGTGCTTGTTTGCCGTTTCCCCAAGGTTGACCCTGCCGCGCCGGAACTCGTGGTGATTGAAAAGGAAATCGGCGGCCGGGGGAGGAGTTTGCCTCCCGGGCGAGAATTTATGCAATAAACCGAATAGCAGGAGGTGTCTGCCTTGAAAGCGCAGCGTCAATCGCTGATCGTTGACATCATTCGCAGCCGGCCGGTCGAAACCCAGGAGGACCTGGCGGAGGAGCTGAAACACCGGGGTCTGGCAGTAACCCAGGCGACGGTCTCGCGGGACATCAAGGAGCTCTGCCTGATCAAAATTCCGGCCGAGGACGGGAAGTACCGCTATTCCCTGCCGCCGGAAGATGCCTGGGTCAATTCCATGGAGCGGGCCAAGCGCCTGTTCCGCGACAGCCTGGTGGGGATTGATTCCAGTGAGAACATCGTCATCGTCAAAACCCTGACCGGGAACGCCCACGCGGTGGCTGACATCATCGACAATATGCCCTGGACGGAAATCGTGGGCACCGTGGCCGGGGACGACACGATCATTGTGGTTATCCGAGACCGCAGCCAGGCCCGGGATGTCATGGATAAGATCGAATCCATCAAGCACTGAAAGGAGGGCTTTGGTTGCTCCTGACGTTGCAGGTGGATAATTTCGCTTTACTTGACCGCCTGGAGCTGACCCTGGCCGGGGGCTTAAACGTCCTGACCGGGGAAACCGGCGCCGGCAAGAGTATTCTCATCGACGCCGTCGGGGTGGTGCTGGGAGAGAGGGCGAGCGCCGATTACATCCGGACCGGGGCCGAGAGCGCCCGGGTGGAGGCGGTCTTCGATCTGAGTACCCAAACCGCCCTGCAGGCCACCCTGCACGGCCTGGGGTGGGATACCGACGACGGCATGCTTTTGCTGGCCCGGGAAATTAACCGCAGCGGCAAGAATACCTGCCGGATTAACGGGCGCCTTGCGACCACGGCCATGCTCAAAGATGTGAGCGCGCACCTGGTGGACATCCACGGCCAGCACGAGCACCAGTCGCTCCTGCGGACGGAACAGCACCTGGCCCTGCTGGATGCCTTTGGCGGCGAGGCGGTGGCCGCCGCCCGCGCAGTCTTTGACACGCATTATACACAAGCCCAGGCGCTGCAAGGACGAATAAACGCCCTTGGTGGCAGCGAGTCCGAACGGCTGCGGCGTCAGGATTTGCTCCAATTTCAGCTCGATGAGATCAACGCAGCGCGGCTCAGTCCCGGCGAAGAAGAAACCCTCCTGGCCGAACGGCAGGTGGCAGCGAACGCCGGGAAATTGTACGCCTTTGCCGCCGGAGCCCACACGGTGCTCTACGAGGGCGCCGGCCGCCAAAGCTCGGTAACCGACCAACTGGGCCGCTTTGCCGATGAATTGCAGGAGATGGCCGGCCTGGATGCGCGCCTCTTACCGCTGGTTGAATCCGTAAGCGGTATCAGCGCCGTCCTGGAGGATGTGGTGCGGGAGATCAGCCGCTACCGGGAAACGCTAGAGTTTGAGCCGGAGCGGGTGGAGGCAATCGAGCAGCGCCTGGAAGCCATCAGCCAGCTGAAGCGCAAATACGGCGGCAACGTCGCCGCTATTTTGGCCTACGGCGTGCAGGCCGCGGCCGATCTCGACGAACTGCGCGCGAGTGAAACCACACTCCAGGCCCTGCGGCAGCAAGCGGCTGAGACGGCTAAGGCCCTGGCCGCGGCGGCGGCAGAGCTGTCAGCGCAGCGAAAGACGGCCGCCGGGGAATTGGAACAAAAAGTTAGCGCCGAGCTGGCCGACCTGGGGATGCCGCAGACCCGCTTTGCCGCCGGGTTTAGCCGAAACCCGGACCCGGACGGTCTGAACATCGGCGGGGAAAGGGTAGCGGTGATGGCCAATGGGATCGACCGGGTGGAGTTTCTTTTAGCCCCCAACCCCGGGGAGCCCCTGCGGCCGCTGATCCGCATCGCCTCCGGTGGGGAACTCTCGCGTATCATGCTGGCGCTGAAGACGGTGCTGATGGCCGCCGACCCGATTCCGACCCTGATTTTTGACGAGATCGACGCCGGAGTAGGCGGGCGGGCGGCGCAGGCGGTGGCCCGCAAACTGGCAGGCATCGCCGGCAGTTACCAGGTCCTGTGCGTGACCCATCTGCCCCAAATCGCCTGCCAGGCCGACGCCCATTTTGCCATCGCCAAAGAAGTGGCGGAGGAGAGAACCCGGACGCAGGTCACGCTGCTCGGCTTCGGGGAGCGCGTGAGCGAACTGGCGCGGATGCTTTCGGGCGACGGCCAGTCCGCCATTACCCGGGAGCACGCCCGGGAGCTTCTCCGCGCAGCCGGGCACACCGATTAAAGACAAATAGGGAGGTAGTTTAAGGATGATTCAGTGGGACAAGAACCGGAAGATGACCGCCAATATTTTTGACACCGTGGGCAATCCCCCCCTGGTGCAGCTTAACCGGGTCACGGCCGGGGTAAAGCCGAAAATCGCCGGCAAGATCGAGTACTACGGCCCCAGCGGCAGCTTGAAGGACCGGATTCTATACCGGATGGTAGAGGCGGCCGAGGCGCGGGGTGAACTTAAACCTGGCATGACCATCATCGAGGGCACCACCGGCAATACTGGAATCGCCACGGCCATGGTCGGGGCGGTGAAGGGCTACCCGGTGGTTATTGTGATGCCGGAAGGGATGAGCGAAGAGCGGAAGAAGACGATTCGGGCCTACGGGGCGGAACTGGTCTTCA
>CAZHIT010000124.1:0-7453 GCA_964533125.1 uncultured Candidatus Sumerlaeota bacterium | reverse complement strand
AGGTAGATGGCCGCACCCTTAAGCTCGGCGGCATGGGCGGTGATTTGGCCGTGCTCCACGGTGATGCGGGCGCCCAGGGCCTGCAAGCCTTTCAGGTGGTAGTCCATGGGCCGGGGGCCAAGGTCGCAGCCGCCGGGCAGGGCCAAGTGGACTTCACCAAAGCGGGCAAGCAAAGGGCCCAGGAGGAGCGAAGAGGCCCGCATCTGCCGGACCTTGTCCGGGTGGATGCGGCTGTTTTGCAGCGCGGCCGCCGCGAGGTGCATCTGGCCGCCGGCGGCATCGGTGGCGATGGTCGCGCCCATTTCGGTTAATAGCTCTTGATACAGCCGGACGTCGCTGATGGCCGGCAGGTTTTCGAGCCGGCATTCGCCGCCGGATAAGATGGCGGCCGGAATGATGGCGACGGCGGCGTTTTTGGCGCCGGTAATGCGGACTGTGCCGTGCAAGGGTTCACTTTTGGTGACGATCAGTTTTTCCACGTCCGAACCTCCGCTCCCTTGGGGTATAGGTGTTTCGCTCAAAGTTTAATTTCTGGGTTATAATGGACGGGTTCGGGCCTGTCGCGGCCGCTTGAGGTCATAGTCTCAGCCGGCGCGGTATACCTTCTGCCAGACGGTCGTGACGCCGGGGGCAATCAGCCTGGCGTAGGCCGCGATGTCGCTCAGGTGCTGCTCAATCGCTGCCGTCGCGAGTCCCGGCGGGCCGTAGACGACAAAGAGCGCATCCTTAGTGTCTGGGTTGATGCAGGTGCGCTGGGCCGGGCCGTAGATGACACAGCCGATGACCCCGGCACTGTCCTGTAATAGTATATCGCCGGCCTTAAGCTGTTGTTCCCCGCCGCCAAAGCGGGTAAAAATTTCGTCCCCCCGGGCGACATCCGCCATTAGGGACCCCTGGACGGTGGTCAGGTCGTGCCCGGCGGTGAGGATGGCGTTTTTGAGTTCGGCCATAAACATCGCTTCCACCAGGGCCGCGACTGAGGGGATGGCTTTCCCTTTGACGGCCACCGATTCCAGCTGCAGCCGGACATGGTAGGTTTTTTTAAAGCGGCGGTAAAAGTCGCCGTAAACCGCCACCGGCGCAAAGGCGTCAATCGCCGCCCGATCCGGGAAACGATCGCGGAGTTCCTGGAGCAGCGCCGCTTTGGCCGCTTCCAGGTTGTCGCTGTGCGGCGGGTTTTCGGCTCCCTGCAGACGCAGCAGGCCAATCTGGGCGCCAGGCCATGCCGCCTGTAGTTCGGGTGTAATCGAGAGCATCGCTGTCGCCTCCTGACCGATACTTCCCACCCGCATAGACGCTCTGGCCCGGCCAAAGGTTTCCGCTCTGACCAGATCCGGTGGAGCCGCTGCCCCGCACCTAAGCCCGCCGTCGTCATTGTGCTCCGCCAGCTGGCTCACTCATCTATTCGAGTGTTTCCCATATTTTTTGACTGCTTTAGCGAAAATTCCTGCCGGCTGGCGAAAAATACCCTGGCCGCCCGGGGTGAGGGCAGCGGCGGCCGAGAAAAAAGGCTGCTCCCGTGAGCAGCCCATACAGAGAAAAGATGAATTAGACCTACGCGCATTTGTATCATGCCCATTCTTGGGAAAATATACATCATCTCACCACAGATTATCTATCCACTGCTGCCCGGTATCCGCAGAGCCGGTGACCACTGAGAGCGCCCAGGAGAAGCGATACCCCTCCGCCAGCAGTTCTATCAACCGCTGCAGACCGTCCTCGCCGTGCTGCTGCACCAGGTACTCGACCAGGCGAAACGATTGGTAGTACGCCAGGCGCTCGTCGGGCAGGCGGTCGAAATCCCCCTGCAGTTCGGCCCAGGCGTAGGGTTGCGCCGCCTGCGTCGCCGGCGTCTGCGACCAGACCTTACCGGTCAGTTTGTATTCTTCGTACTGGGCAACCCCTTCGGTAAACCAGCGGGGATAATTGCCGCCCGCGCGGTAATCCAGAACCAGGTGGGCAAACTCGTGGGCCATCGGCCCATCGGCCGCAAACTGCGCCGCCAGAGCGTCCGGGTCCCCGGCCTTGATCCACTCCGCCGGCGACAGGACCCGGATTACCCCGGCCCAGTAGACCCCCATGGCGCTGGCCTGGGCCGGCCAGCCAAAACTGGCGTTAAGCTCTTCCCGGTCCGGATAGAGGACAATCACCGTTTTGCCGGGCGGGGTGTAGCGGAGGTCCTGGCCGACCTGGCTATAGGCCGCCTCGGCCGTCGCCAGGACCAAATCGCTGTACGCGGCATCCTCCGGATCGTAAAGGAGGCGGAAGTGCTCGCTTTCCTGGGTGCTGAGGTGTGTAAGTTGGCTGAGATACCGATTTTTCGCCTGCTCGCGGAGAAGGCGGTACAACAGGGACGCCGGACCGGCCGCCGGGCGCCAGCAAAACAATCCAAACGCCAGGAGCAAGAGTACCGCAGGGAACAGCAGGCGCCGCCGGTGAAGATTAGTTTCGGGCGAGTAAGAAAGTACACCGGACACAATTGCGCCTCCTTCCAGCCCCGGCCGCGATACTTGGGACCAGGCATCAAAGTTTAACTGTCTATTCGATTATAGCATAAAGGCAAAGGAAACTAACTGGCAAATCCTGCCCGAACTCAGCCCTGGGTTTAACAGAAACACAGAACGAAAATTGCAGCAAACCCTTTGCAGGTACTGGGTTTTTTGCTAGTATAGCATAGTACGAATATGTAGGCATATAAGCGTATCTTAGTCGAGGTTGATTTTAATCGTTTCATTTTGCTGATCGTCTTCAAGTGGAGGATGTCCTGCTCCTTGAAACTGACCGGCTCAATCCCGGTTCTCGTCCAAACAAAAAGAAAACCCACCGGTCAACCCGGCAGGTTCCCAGTTCCGTTCCATCGGATCATTTCGCCTCAGTAAAAGAGTACCCCGTTCCCCAGGCCGTGAGGATGAACTCCGGCGCGCCTGGGTTGGCTTCGATCTTCTCCCGCAGGCGCCGGATGTGGACATCGACGGTGCGGGTGCCGCCGTAATAATCGTAACCCCAGACGTGCTCAAGCAGCTGCTCACGGGTAAAGACCTTGCCGGCATTGGCGGCCAGCAGCTTCAGCAATTCAAACTCCTTGGCGGTGAGTTCTGCCCGGACGTCCCGGACGAAGACGCAGTGCTTATCGAGGTCGATAACCAGGCCGCCGCTGGTGATGACCTGCGCCTGCCGCCCGGCGTCACCATCCAGGCGGACCCGCCGCAGGAGGGCTTTGACCCTAGCCAGGAGTTCGCGGAGGCTGAAGGGTTTGGCCAGGTAATCGTCGGCGCCGAGTTCGAGACCGACCACGCGGTCGATTTCTTCCCCTTTGGCGGTAAGCATAATAATCGGCACGGCGGAGGTCTCGCGCAGGCGCCGGCAGACCTCGAAGCCATCCACCCCCGGCAGCATCACATCCAAAATGACCAGGCTGAGGGATTCGGCGACGGCCGCCGCAAGAGCTTCCGGCCCGGTTGCGGCGGTGATGACCTGGTACCCTTCCTTTTCCAGATTGAAGCGGAGCGCCTTAACCAGCGCCGGCTCATCATCTACCAGGAGGATCTTTTCCATCTAAATCACTCGCTTTTTAAAAGAAAACCCATAGGCGCGCCTATGGGTTCGGTTTTGGCTATTTGAAGAAGTTGATTGGGTTCTGCGGTTTGTCGTTGTAGCGGATCTCGAAGTGCACATGCGGCCCGGTGCTGCGGCCGGTGCTGCCCGCCAGCGCGATGACCTGACCGCGGGTTATCTTTTCGCCGACTTTGACCTTCAGGACGGAGTTGTGGGCGTAGAGGGTGGAGTAGCCGTTGCCGTGGTTGATGATGACCACCCGCCCGTAGTTACCGGCGTACTCGGCTTTGGTCACGACCCCGTCGTCCGCCGCCTGGACCGGGGTCCCGGCAGGTACCCCGATATCGATGCCGGTATGGTTACTGGAACCGCGGCTGATGCTGCGGGTGCCGTAGTAGGAAGTGATCCGGCCCACTGCCGGCCACATAAAGCTGCCGGTACCGACGGCGAGGGTGGAAGTGTCGCGCTTGGTGCCCTGCTTGACGATTTGCCTCACCGGCTCTTTGAGCACCTGCTGGCTGACGATTTGTTTATCGACTACCTGCCCGTTTTGGCGGGTGATGGCATAAACGACTTCTTTTTGGCCGGAAACCCCGCGCTGCTGAATCGTCCGGCTCCAGGCCCAGGCCGTGCTGTCATTGATGACCTCTTCGGCAAAGCCGATGCTTTCGGTGGTGGTGACCCGTTCGTGGCTGGCGATGGTGATGTAGGGCTTGGGGACGATCATGCTGATGGTTTGGCCGATTTTAAGGCTGTCCGGCTTGACCGCCGGATTGGCTGCGGTCAGATCGTCCACGCTGAGCCCGTTGGCCTTGGCGATGGTCCAGAAGGAATCGCCTTTGGCGACCCTGTATTCTTTGGTTTCGGTGGTGCCCGTCGCGAGATACTGCTTGGCTTCGGCCTTCGTCTGCAGCGTCTTTAGCGGGACGGCCGCCGGGGTGAGTTCCACCGTTTCGAGGATGGCCACCGATTCGACGGCAGCCGAGGGACTCTTAATGTAACGGGCTATGTAGTCTTCCTTCAGTTCCGCAAGCACCGCTTCGCCCTCCTCCGGGGAAGCGACACCAAGGATGGTGGAACCGTTCACCTGTACGAGACAGCCCTGCACCTCAAGCGGCAGGCGGTCGCAGAGTTCGGCACAAACTTCTTCCGGTTCGCAGAGGGTTATGCCTTTTTTCGGGACCGCCCGGATTTGGAAGGCATCGCCCACGGTTACGGCCTGGCCAGCCTGTTCGGCCGCGGCCTGGGCGAGTTCATCCACCTTGGCCTGGACTGCTTCGGCCTCGCGGACGTAACCGAGCACCTCGCCGCCAACCTCGACGGCATAGACCTTGCCCCCGATTTGGTTATAAACGCTGGCGATCACCAGAATCCCGGCGACAGCGGAGAACAGCCATTGCGCGTTTTTGCTCCGGAAACCGGTTTGCTTCCCGGTGGTTGGCTGGTTGGAAGTCATGCACCTCCCCCTTCCTGGGGTTATTATTTGCACAGCAAAAGGAAAAATTCGCCGCGGTGGTGCCAGTTTCCTTTTTTACCAAAGAAATCTGGATAATTTTTTGCGAATTTTGCGCTTTTGACCGTTTTTGTCGGGCCGGAGCGGCACGGTCCTACCCGACGCTCTGGTTTTCGTCCGCCAAGCGCGCCAGGACATCTAAACCCAGGGCGCATTCCAGGCGTTTTTTCTCCAGGGCGCAGCCCATGTCGTACGGTCGGAAAATGCTCCCGCCGAAGGCGTTGGCGTTGGCATGGCAACCGCCGCTGCAGTAAAACCGCGCCCAGCACTCCCGGCACTGGGGCTTGTTGTAGATGTGAGCCTGGCGGAATACCTCGACCAACTCCGGCCGCTCCACCCCGGTAAAGACGCTGCCCAAACGATACTGGGTCCGGCCGACGAACTGGTGGCAGGGGTAGAGGTCGCCGGTGGGGGTTACGGCCAGGTATTCGCTGCCCGCCCCGCAGCCGATGAGGCGCTTGGGGAGGCAGGGCCCGCCGGCCGTGTCGATTTTGAAGTGGAAGAAGTTAAAGGGCCGGCCCTCCCGGCGGCGCTGCTGGTAAAACGCGGCCAGGCGGTCGTACTCCTGCTCCAACAGCGGCAGCAGGTCGGGCGTGAGGGCGTAGGGTTCGTCCGCCGCGCCGACCACCGGCTCGACCGAAATTTCGGTGAAGCCCAGGTCGGCCAGGTGCTCCACATCCTTGGCAAAATCGGGGTTAGCGCGGGTGAAGGTCCCGCGGACATAGTAGCCTTGGTGGTTCAGCATCTTAACCATCGCCTGGATGTTCGGCAGGATGGTGGCGTAACTGCCTTGGCCGCCGGCGTAAGGCCGCATCCGGTCGTTTACTTCCGGGCGGCCGTCTAAGCTGAGCACGACGCTGATGCGGTTTTCCTTTAGATAATCCCGGTTTTCCTGGTTCAGCAGCACCCCGTTGGTGGTGAGGGTGAATCGGAATTCTTTACCGGCCGCAGCCTCGCGCTCGCGTCCGTAGGCCACGGCATCCCGCACCACGTCCATGTTCATCAGCGGTTCGCCACCAAAGAAGTCCACTTCGAGATACTTGCGGGTACCGGACTGGACGAGGAGGAAATCTTGGGCGGCCCGGGCCACTTCCCGGCTCATGATCTCCCGCTGCCCTCTAAACTCACCGGCGTCGGCAAAGCAGTAGCGGCAGCGCAGGTTGCAGTCGTGGGCGACGTGGAGGCAGAGGGCCTTGATTACCGGCGTCCCGGCCGGACGGTAGGTGTCGGCCAGCGGGTCGGCGGTGAACAGCAATCCGTCCTGCTCCATGGACGCGATCTCATCGTAAGCGTCCGCCACGGCTCCTTCCCCGTATCTGTCTTTATAATATGCAATTATCTCCGCCCGGTTCAGGCGGCAGTACTCATCCAGCACGGCCCAGGCCGGTTCGTCGATGACGAAGGTCCCGCCGCTGTTGATGTCCAGGAGCAGATGCAGGTCCTGAAACTTGAATTTATGGATCAGACTTTCTTTCTTTGTGGTCGGTGCCAAACTTGTCCCCCACCCCTCAAAAATATATGACCCCGCCAAACGCTTCGCCGGTAGGCGGCGCGACCGGGGTCAAAAAAGATGCAGTGTCCGTTATTTGTTTTCGTTCTGGCAGACCTGGTTGCCGACAGTGCAGGAAGTTTTGCAGGCGGACTGGCAGGAAGTCTGGCATTCGCCGCAGCCCCGGCTGGCGAGGTTTTTCTGCAGCCCGAGACTGCTGACCAGCCGGATATGACTGGTATGGCTCTTTTTCTCCATCGTCTTACCTCCCGATTTTATTCTGGCATAATATGTATATGCTTCCGGTGGGAATTTACCGCTAAATTATACCACAGAAAGCGGGCGGCGGCAACAGCATGATTGAGCAGGCACGGCAAAACGCGGGGGCATACACCAAAAGTTTAGCAGATAAACTGAGACGGGAACCGCCGGAAACCCCGGCGGAGACTGGAGATTCCGTCGGTATGACCGGGTACAAATGTGTAGGGACATAACGGTGCCCCTGGCCGGATTCGGGTCAAGCGGACAGGGAAAAACCCCCGGGCGGAAGAATCCACCCGGGGGGGTCTGGGTTGCTGCTCTCTTACTTGCCGATTTCTTTGACCGCTTTATCCAGGCGGCGCAGGGCTTCATCCACATAGGCCCGCGGGCAAGCCATGTTGAAGCGCATGAAACCGCTGCCGCCGGCGCCGAAGACGAAGCCGTCATCGAGGGCCAGTTTGGCTTTGTGGATAACGAAGTCGTGCAGTTCGGCCTCACTTAAGCCCAGGCCGCGCATATCCACCCAGCCGAGGTAAGTGCCTTCCGGTTTGACCACTTTCAGCACCGGAATGTTCTTTTCGATGTAGTCGATGAAGTGCATCATGTTGTCGTAGATGTATTCCCGCACCTGCTCC
>CAZHIT010000123.1:0-7521 GCA_964533125.1 uncultured Candidatus Sumerlaeota bacterium | reverse complement strand
CCGCCTCTGCGGTCGCCCCCCGCGCCTCGACCAGCCGCACCCCGCCCACCCCAAAACCAATCCCCGGCGAAAGCACCCGCTCCCGCCGGGGATATCCATAACACCAAGAATCAATCACTGCCGCCAAATCACCCGTTCGCCCCGGTAATACACCGCCCGGATCGCCGCCGGGTCGGTCACCTCAATCCCCGGCACCCCCTCGGCCACCAGGAAGTTCGCCTCCAGCCCCGGCACCTAGCGGCCAAACCGCTCGCCCTGCCCCAGCACCGCCGCCGGGTTCGCCGTCAAGAGCGCCAGAGCCGCGTTTTCGTCCAAGCCGCCGAGCCCGTTCACCCGTGCTCCGATCCGCCCCCATAAAAAACCCCGCCCAGGTTTCCCCGGGCGGGGTTTGCGGTTTAGATGGCCTTAATACTGTTTGTACAGCGCCGGGGGCAGGTTGACCCACGCGCCGTCGCTCTCGCGCCGGAGTACCAGCAGCACCGACTTGCCGCCTTGGAGCACCGACTTGACCTTACCCGCCAAGACGACCGTGGCTTCCGGCCCCAGCACCGTACCCTCCGTGGTCCGAACTTCGTCGATCGCGGCCTGGGCCAGGATGTCCCGCACCGCCACCGGCCCTTCGCCAGCGCCAATGGCATGCTTTCCCTTAAACCGCCCGTCGTTCCCGCCGAGACGGAGCCCGGCGCCGGCCAGGGCCCCGATTACCCCCTGCCCGGTCCCCCCGTGCTCAGACAGGTGCACGCCCAGCCGCCCCGCCAGAGCGTAGGCCGCGTCCTTGGTCAGGACGCTCCGTTTCGCCGCCTGCCCGAAGGCGATCAGCGGTTCCGGGTCGGCCAGGGTGGCGAGGTTCACCACGCAGAGGCCGGGGTCGGCCACCGCCGCGCTCCGGGTCGCCAGGTAGTCGGCCGCGAAGGCAATGACCGTCGGCAGGCTCTCCGCCTGGACCGCGGCGGCAAAGCACATCGCGCTGTTGTGGGAGGTATAGGGAATATCCGGGTGCACATAGAGCTGGTGCCGGCTGATCGGCGCGCATTCCCCCCACCCCCGCCCGGTGATCTCGGCCGAGAGTTGCTGGGCCAGGTGGCCGGTGCCCACGCCGTGCAGCTCGTCGGTATCGTCGATACAGATCAGTACCCGGCTGGCTTTCGCGTCATTCACCCGTTTTCGCCTCCCGTACGCCCTTGCCGGACAGAATCCGCTCCGCCGTCGCCCGGTCAATGGCAAAATCGAAGAACCGCTGGTAGAAGTCAATCGTTTCCTGCACCATATCCACATCGGCAAACGCCGCCGGGTAGAGGGTTTTCGCCGTCCAGAGGATCGCCAACGGGGTCTCCAGGGAGCCCGGGTGGCCCCAGCGCGAGATGCCGTTCGGGAGCTTGTACACCCGCCGGTTTTTTACCGCCTGCAGGTTCGTCCAATGTTCGTTTTCCAGGATGTACTCGTCCACCCCTTCTTCGTTGACCAGGATCACCTCCGGGTCCCAGAGCAGGATCTGCTCGATGCTGGCAAAATACTTGTCGCCGCTCAGCCGCAATTCCGCGTCCAGGGAGACATTGTCCGCCCCGGCCACCGCCAGCCAGTCCGCCGGCAGGGTATCCCGCGCGTCGGTCCGGGTGGCTTCGTTCACCGAGTGGTAGACCCGCACCCGCTGCTCCGCCGGAATGGCGCTGATCCGCTCTGACACCCGGTCCGCCGTTTCCCGGTAATAGGCGTTATAGGCCTCCGCCTTCTCCACTGCCCCGATCGCCTCACCGATCATCCGGATCGCCGCCTGCTGCTCGGCCATACTCCGGTAATCAACCACCAGCGCCGGGATGCCGAACTTGGCAAATTTATCCAACTCCGCCTCATCCTGGGCGGTGGAGGACTGGATAAAGACCACATCCGGCGCCAGCCGCGACAATTCCTCGATATTGATGGCGTCGCCGCTGCCTTTGGGGGTGCCCGCCTCCATAATTGCCGGGTTGATTTCCCGCAGGATGGCTTCCCGCTTCAGGCCGTTGACCACGGCGACGATGTTCGCTCCCTTCCCCAGGAGAGTCACGGCGTGGCCGCTGACCGCGTAGAGGCAGCCGATGCGCTCCACAGTGTTGGGGACATACACCGTCCGCCCCAGGAAATCCGTCACCGGATGGGTATCCGCCGGCGGCGCCGGTGGTTGGGCGGTGCGGCAGCCAGCCAGCCCCAAGGCGAGCAGGAGCAGCAGCACCAGAGATCGCTTACGCATAAGCACCCCACCTTATCTTAATTTACCGTCCCCAGCGGGAGGATATAGTTATACACCTGCTCCGCCTGCTGGTAGGACAGGACCCGGGCGTCCACCCGAAACACCGCGTTTAAGTTATCTTCCGTCAGCACCACTTCCGGCGCGCCCAAACAGGCCATCCCCTGCGCATACATCAGGGCGACCCGGGTAGGTATGCCGCTGTTTTGCAGGGTAAAGGCGTGGTTGGGGAAATGGGTGGCCATCAGCACCGCCACGCCGGTTTCCCGGACCAGGCGGGTGATCGTCGCCAAAAAGATCATCTCGTTGTTAAAATCCAAATGCGCCGTCGGTTCATCCAACACCAGCACCGGGGCCTCCTGGGCGAGCGCCCGGGCCAGCAGCACCAGCTGACATTCGCCGCCGCTGAGGCGGGTGTAGGGCCGGTCGCGGTAGCGGTTAAGACCCACCGCGGCGAGCGCCGCCTCGGCCGCCGCCACATCGGCCGCCCCCGGCGCCGCGAACAACCCGGTATACGCCGAGCGGCCCATGAGCACGATCTCCAGCACCGTAAACGGGAAGGTCCGCTCGTGCAACTGCGGCACGTAGGCAACCGTCCGGGCGATGGCCGGCGGTTTTAGGCTCCGGATATCCCGCCCCCCCAGCCGGATCGTCCCCGCCGCCGGGCGCAAGGCGCCGATCACCCCGTCCAGCAGTGTCGTCTTGCCGCAGCCATTCGGGCCGGCCAGGCACAGGACCTCGCCCGCCGCAAGCTCCAGGCTGACATCGCGCAGCACCGTCTGCTGCCCGTAGGCAAAACCTGCGTTGTGCACTTCCACCAAAGCCATTGTCTACCAGCCCCCGCCCTTGGTTCGCTTCAGGAGATACACAAAGAAAGGCCCCCCGATCAGCGCGGTGATAATCCCCGCCGGGATTTCCCCGCCGGAGATCATCCGGCCGATACCATCCACCCCGAGGAGAAAACTGGCGCCCAGCGCGATGCTCACCGGCACCAGGGTCCGGTTGTCGTTGCCCGAGAGCATCCGTCCGATATGGGGGATGACCAGTCCAATCCAACCGATAACCCCGCTTACGCAGACCGCCCCCGCCGTCGCCAGCGTCGCAGCGGTGATCACGATTCCCCGGGTCACCGTGGTATCCACCCCCAGGGCCCGCGCCTCTTTCTCGCCCATCGCCAGGACATTGATGCGCCAGCGCACCAAAAAGAGCCCGGCCATACCCACCAGCATCGGGACCCCGCCGATGAGGAGATCCTGGTACCTGGCCCCCGCGAGGCTCCCCATGAGCCAAAAGACGATGGCCGGCAGCTTCTGGTAAGGGTCAGCCACGTATTTGGCCAGCGACAGCAGAGCCGAAAAGATCGAAGAAACGATGACCCCGCCCAGGACCAGGGTGATCGTCGGGGTCGACCGGTACACCCGGCCGATAAGGTAGCTGAGCCACACCGCCAGTACCGCAAACCCAAACGAACTTAAGTACACCGGGAGCGCCGCGCCGGACAGCAAGATCGCCAGGGCCGCGCCAAACCCGGCGCCGGAACTGACCCCCAGAATCCCGGAGCTGACCAGGGGATTACGAAACAAACCCTGAAAGGCCGTGCCGCTCACCGCCAGGCTGCCGCCCACCAGGGCGGCCAGCAGAGCCCGGGGCAGGCGGACGTCCCAGACCACCGTCTGGTAGATGGGGTTGATCCCGGCCGCCAGCCCGGCCTGCCCCGGCAGCCGCGACAGAAGCACAGCGGCGATCGTCCCGGCCGACAGCGGGTAGCGCCCGATAAACAGCGAGGCAAAGATACCCGCCAGGGGCGCGAGGAACAGTAAGCTCAGGAGCAGTTTTTCCCGCCGCGCTGCATGCACTCTGCTCTCCCGCCTACCGTTTTTTCCGGCCCAGGACCAGCCAGGCCACTGCCCCGATTCCGGCGGCGGCGGCTCCCAGCAAGAGCAGGGTGTTGCTGACGCCAGCGGAGGTGGGCGCCGGGTCGGCCGCGACAGGCGCCGTTGTGAATGCGAACTGCTTGGCCTCACCCAGGGAAACCCCGCTCTTGCTGGTCAGCTCGGGGGCAATCACCACCGTATAGGTTTCGCCCGCCGCGAGCGGGCTTTGCGGCGCCAGGACCACATCGTTCTTCTTTTCGGCTTCGATCTGATCGTCCGCTATCTCCACGGTCACCGGCACCGCCTGCCCCTTCGAGTCCTTCAGGGCAAAGCAAGTGAGGTTTTTGTCCCGTACCGCCATATTGGCCACATTCTTGCTGAAGGTCATTTGGATTTTGGTGTCCACTGCCACCCCTTGGGCCCCGTCGGCCGGCACGGACTGCTCCAGCGCGAGCGGAGTTTCGCCGCTGCCGGTACCACCGCCGGTGCCACCGCCTTTGCCCCCGCCGCCCCCCGTGCCGTCGGACGCCAGGACCGGCGCCGCCAGCAGCAGGCCGAGCAGCAGAGCCGTGATCCAGGTGCATTTTCTCAGTTTCAACATTGTCTTTGCCTCCTGTCGTTCTTTTTTCCGTTAACTCTCCCCGGCCCGGATCGCAACAAAAGCCAGACCCGCAACGGTCTGGCTTGTCATGCCGTACTGTGCGCCCTCCTTTCCAAGCGGGAGGCGTAAAGGTTTCCCCTTACACCCAATGGCCGGCTGCCATATCCCGCAGACTTAGGCAGACGACTCGGTGAGCCGGTATGCATTTCGGATGGTTAATATTTCAGCGTAGCCGCCAAGTTTCCTGCCTGTCGGACAAAATTCGACCCGTTTTAGCCCCTTACCGCTTTCAGATATTCCCCCAGCCGCCCCAGGTCCAGATTACCCCCGCTCACCACCGCCGCCGTGAGCCCCGCGCCCGGTCCGGCCCGGAGCGCCGCCGCGATGCTCACCGCCCCCGACGGCTCCGGCAGCAGTTTAAACCGCTCCAGGCAGGTCGCCATCGCCGCGCCGATCTCCGCCTCCTCCACCAACACGATCTCGTCCACGTACTCCTGCACCAGCGGGAAGGTCAGCTCACCCGGGATCAGCGTCAGCAGGCCGTCCGCGATCGACGCTGTCGCCGCGAGGCGCACCCGCTCCCCCCGCTCCCGGGACACATACATCGAATTACTCCCCGCCGGCTCGCACCCAATCACCCGGATGTCCGGGCGCAGCCCCTTAATCGCCGCCGCCACCCCCGCGATCAGGCCGCCGCCCCCGATGGGCACGTACACCCGCGCCAGTTCCGGCAGTTGCTCCACCAGCTCCGCCCCCAGCGTCCCCTGCCCGGCGATGATGTCCGGGTGGTTATAAGGCGGCACCTCGGTATACCCCTTTTCGGCCGCCAGCGCCGCCGCCCGCTCCAGGCGCTCCGCCGACGTCCGGCCGCAAAACTCCACCGTCGCCCCGTACCCCCGGGCCGCGTTCACCTTCGCACTCGTCGCCCCTTCCGGCATCACGATCACCGCCGGGATCCCCAGCATCCCCGCCACGCAGGCCACCGCCTGCCCGTGGTTGCCCGAGGACGCCGCCACTACTCCCGCCAGCTTCGGCTCCTCCCGGAGGCGCTGCACCAGAAAGTTCGCCGCCCCCCGGATCTTAAATGAGCCCGTCTTCTGCAAGTTTTCCGCCTTCAGCCACAGCGGGAATCCCAGCCGCTCCGACAGCGTCCGTGCCTGAAACACCGGCGTCTCCCGCGCGTAACCGATAATATTGCGCCGCGCCGCAAACACCCTCTGAATCAGTTCCATTCCTTCTCCTCCCCTTTCTCCTCCGCCGCCTCTGCCACCCGTCAGGCCGTCGTCGCCGGGATCACCACCTGCGTCTCCCCGTGCTCGTCCGCCCAGAGCAGGAGAGAGTCGCGGTCGCCCGCCCCCGCCTCTGCCACTGGCCTGTCCGCTCGGACCGGCAGTGACGCCTTCCCTGCCGTCGACGGCGGTAGTAGCTTGTGGAGATCGAAGGCGAATACCTTCACGCCTTCCTCCCCACCCTCACGGTTCCGGTACTGCCGGACCGCCTATTCCCGATCATCCTGCTATGTAAGCAATAATTCCGCGCCCCGCCCCAAAACCCTCCTTTTGGGAATGTGCGGGCGATGCCACCGCCGGGTGCCGTCACTGCGATGAGCCAGTCCCGGCGGCGCGGTTTCAATCCATGTGCCTTCAGGGGGCGCCACCACCATTCCTCTCGTAGGGGCGATTCACGAATCGCCCGTGCTTCACCGTACTCCCCGTAATACGCCGCCAGCCCACGGGCAGCTGTTTCAACCCACGCGCCCGCACGGGGCGCGGCACTCTTTTCTACCCACCGGGCTTGGCCGGGTTCCGGCCTGTCGATAGTCACGCCTCACGGTCGGAGAAGCTCAGCCGCGCCGCCCGTGCCATTCCTTTTGCAGGATGGCATACGCGTAGGTGTCATACCAGATCGGCTCGCCCCGGCAGTCCCGCTTAAACCAGACATTCTCCACCAACAACCCCTCCCGCCGCAGCCCCAGGCGCTCCAGCAGCCGCCAGGAGCGTTCATTCCCGGTGCTGCACATGGCGATGACCCGCCTTGCCCCCAAATGGGCAAAAGCATAGTCCAGCAAAGCCCGGGCCGCCTCCGTCGCGTAACCCTGGCCCTGATAGCCGCGGTTAAACACATAGCCCAGTTCCCAGGCAGCGAAATCCCCCTGCCCCAAATACAGGTTCCCGATGAGCTTGCCACTCTCTTTCAGGCAAACCGCGTAGAAAGACGGATCCTTCGACCGTCTGATCGCTTCGGCCTGAGCCTGGCTGGCAGAGAAAACTTCATACGGCTCAAACCGGACCACCTCGGCGTCCGATAAGTACGCGTACAAATCCGGCCAATCATCCGGGACAAACTCCCGGATCAATAACCGTTCGGTGGAGATACTTTCCATATCCATACCCCCTGTCCTTAATCGTGCCGGCTCCACCTGCAGCCACCCAGGCCGCGAATCCGGCACCGGTATTGTCTGACCGCCAAAGGTCGGTTACGAACCGCACCCCTGCCCGGGAGCCGACGATGAAGAGTATATCGATGGTTACAGTGATGTATTTGTTACATGCTGCTCTCCCGCACGGGGCGCGACCCCAATAGTCTTGTTTGTGGCCACATCTTAGACGTTTCAACCCACGCGCCCGCACGGGGCGCGACTGCCTGCGGCCGCTGGGGTGACGACGGCCGAATCGGTTTCAATCCACGCGCCCGCACGGGGCGCGACTTTCGGGCAATGGGGGTGTAACGGATGGGCCTGCAGTTTCAACCCACGCGCCCGCACGGGGCGCGACTGTTGGGCGTTAGCCTCATTCCCCGGATCATCTACGTTTCAACCCACG
>CAZHIT010000122.1:7197-7594 GCA_964533125.1 uncultured Candidatus Sumerlaeota bacterium | reverse complement strand
CCGTTCCATCCCGCGCAGCCCGGACAAGCCCGTTCCATCCCGCGCAGCCCGGACACCCCCCGCTCCCCCGCCGCCCCAATCTCGACCAGGGAGGAATGACGATGCGTCGCAGCCAAACGGCCATTATCCTCTTTACCCTTCTCCTCCTCCTCACCCTTTCCGGCAGTGTCGGCGCCGCAACCTTCGCCGGCGGCGACGGCGAGCCAGGTACCCCCTGGCAAATCGCCACCCCGGCTCAACTCGACCTGGTCCGCACCGACTTAGATGCGCACTACCTTCTCATCGCCGACCTCGACCTCACCGCCTACATCGAAGCCAACTACCCCGAGAGCGGCTGGGAGCCCATTGGCACCTATGCCGACCCCTTCACCGGCAGCTTCGACGGCGGCGGCCATAC
>CAZHIT010000122.1:0-7187 GCA_964533125.1 uncultured Candidatus Sumerlaeota bacterium | reverse complement strand
GCCATACCATCAGCGGCCTCACCATTTTCCGGCCCCAGGCGAGCAATGTCGGGGTCTTCGGCGCCGCCGGTCCGGCCGCGTTCCTGCAAAACCTGCGCCTTAGCGGCGTGGATATTACCGGTAACGACTCGGTCGGCGGCCTTGCGGGTTCCGCGCAGGGAATCATCGAAGCGTGCGCCGCCGCCGGCGCCGTCGGCGGTAATCTCAATGTCGGCGGTCTGGTCGGGTACTCCGAAGGCTCCGTCACCGACTCTTCCGCCGCCGGCACGGTCAGCGGCTTCAGCTATGTCGGCGGTCTGGTGGGCTACTTAGAAAGCACCGGCACGATTTCCGGTTGCGCCTTTACCGGCACGGTCAGCGGCGTGAACGCGGCCGCCGGCGGCCTGGTTGGCGAAAACAGCGGTACCATCGAAGATTGCACCGCCGCCGGCACCGTCCGCGGCGCGTCCGACGTCGGCGGTCTCGCCGGTTTCTCCGCCGGCAGCATTGACGTGTGCACGGCCGACAGCCAGGTCTGGGGCATCGACCAGGTCGGCGGCCTGGTCGGTTCGAACTATGGACCCATCACCGACGGCCACTCTATGGGCGCGGTAAGCGGCGAAAGCTTGGTCGGCGGCCTCGCCGGGTTGTCCTGCGGCTCCATCGACATCAGTCACTCCCTCGCTTCGGTCAGCGGCGGCGACTATGTCGGCGGGCTCGCCGGCCGCAGCCAAGGCGACATCTTCCGCTCCTGGGCCAATGGGTCGGTCACCGGCAGCGGCGACTGCACCGGCGGTCTCGTGGGCCAAAGCGACAGCAGCATTACCGACAGCTTCTCCCGCGGCACGGTAAATGGCGACGGCTCTGTCGGCGGCCTGGTGGGTGAAAACAGCGGCCATATCACCCGCACCTGGGCTGCCGGCCCGGTCAGCGGCAATACCGGCCTGGGCGGCCTGGTGGGACAGAATACTGGCGACGCACCCATCGCCTCGTACTACGACCGCGACACCACCGGCCGCGCAGACACCGGGAAGGGCGTGCCCACCGATACCGCCGCTATGCGCCTCCAGACCACCTACGCCGGCTGGGACTTTACCGCCACCTGGGGCATCGACCCGCTCTTAAGCGGCGGCTACCCGTATCTGCAATGGCAGGACTTCACCCTCACCGGCAGCGGTACCGCCGCCGCCCCTTACCTCATCTCCCTCCCCGAGCACCTTGATCTGGTCCGCAATAACCTCGCGGCGCATTACCGGCTCGCGGCTGACCTCGACCTCACCGCCTTCATCGCCGCCCACTACCCCGCCGGGGGCTGGCTGCCCATCGGTGCCGAACTGGATGCTTTCACCGGTACCTTTAACGGCGGCGGCCATACCATCCGCGGCCTCGTGATCGACCGACCCGAAGAAGAATACGTCGGCCTCTTCGGCTGCGCCGGCGCCGATTCCGTCCTTGCCGACATCCACCTTTGCGACGCTGATGTTAAGGGCGGCAGCAATGTCGGCGCACTGGTCGGTTATACCGACGGGACCATCACCGGCTGCTCCGCTGCCGGCACGGTTAGCGGCGCCGATGGGATTGGCGGCCTCGCCGGCGGCGCCGGGGCCTTCACCGCCGATAGCTCCTTTACCGGTGCCGTCAGCGGCAATAACTGGGTCGGCGGTCTGGCCGGCTGGTCCGTGGGCTCCATCGCCGACTGCTCCGCCGCGGGCACGGTTGGCGGCCAAGCCTTTGTCGGCGGCCTGGTGGGCGAAAACGAAGCCTCCATCGCTCGCTCCCAGGCCGACAGCGCGGTTACCGGTAGCTCCGATTACATTGGCGGCCTGACCGGCCAGGCTAGCGACGGCATCAGCGACAGCTTTGCGCTCGGTACGGTCCAGGGCAGCGAATATGTCGGCGGCCTCGCGGGCGTCGCCGTCCTGGATATCGGCATCACCCGCTCCTGGTCTGGTGCCGCCGTTACCGGTACCGGGGGGTACATCGGCGGTCTGGTCGGCAGCTCTGGCGCGGCCATCGCCGACTGCTACGCCACCGGCCCGGTCGTGGGTACCGACGAACATCTTGGCGGCCTGGTCGGCGAAAACGGCGGCCCCATCACCCGCTCCTGGGCCGGCGGCCCGGTCAGCGGTACCGAAACCAACATCGGCGGCCTCGCCGGGTCTTACGAAGCCGGCTCCATCACCGCCTCCTGTTACGACCTTAACACCACCGGCCAGACCGACGCAAGCGGCCAGGGCCTCACCACCGCCGCCATGCAGGACCAATCCTCCTACGCAGCTTGGGACTTCACCGCCACCTGGAGCATCAATCCAGACCAAAACGGCGGTTACCCCACCCTCCTCTGGCAGGAATGGCCCATGGACGGCAGCGGCACGGACAGTGACCCCTACCTGATCGAAACCCCGGCCCAGCTGGACCGGGTGCGCGAGGATCCCGACGCCTGTTACCAACTCACCGCCGACCTCGACCTTACCGTCTATATCACCGTCCACTACCCCGGCGACGGCTGGATGCCCATCGGCACCCCCACCGCCCCCTTCACCGGCAGCTTTGACGGAAACGCCCACACCATCAGCAGCCTCGTGATCAACCGGCCGGCGGAGGACTATATCGGGCTCTTCGGCTGTACCGCTCACGCCGCCGTCCTCACCGATATCCGCCTGACTGACGCCGACATCACCGGCGACGACTTCGCCGGCATCCTGGTCGGCCACTCCGCCGGGACCATCGACAGTTGCTATACCGTCGGCAGCGTCAGCGGCGACACCCGCCTGGGCGGCCTCACCGGGCACTCCGCCGGCGCCATCGACCGCTGCTCCGCCAACGGCACCGTGGACGGCACCAGTACCGTCGGCGGCCTCGTCGGGTTTGGCGACAACAGCACCGACATAACTGCCTCCTGGTCCGGCGCCGCCGTAAACGCTGAAGGGTCCTGCGCCGGCGGACTTACCGGGCACACCCGCGGCCCCATCACCGACGCCTACGCCGCCGGACCGGTCAGCGGTACGGACTATGTCGGCGGCCTGACCGGACTCAGCGAATACAGCGTCATCACCCGCACCTGGGCTAGCGGCGCCGTTACCGGCGACGGCCCATCGCAAGGCGGCCTCGTGGGCGCCACCAATTTCACCAGCGTCGAGACTTCTTATTACGATACCGAGACCACTGGCCAGGCCGACACCGGCAAAGGCATCCCCACCGCCACCGCCTCTATGCGCCTCCAGGCCACCTTCAGCGGCTGGGATTTCGCCGCCACCTGGGTCATCTCCCCCGTCTACAACGAAGGCTACCCCTTCCTCCGCTGGGGCCGCTACTTTATCGCCGCCACCGCCGAAAATGGTACGGTCACCGGAGCCGGCACCTTCAACGCCGGCGAAAGCGTCACCCTCAGCGCCGACCCGGACGACGGCTACACCTTCGACGGGTGGTACGCCGGCGTAGTGCTCCGCACCCCCCAGCCGGTGTACCGTTTTGCCGCGAGTTCCGACCTGCTCCTGGAGGCCCGCTTTACCGCCATGCCCACAAGCCAGCTCATCGTCACCACCCTAGACGGCGGCACCGTCCGCCTGGGGACCGAAGCCATCGGCAACGAATACACCGACAGCCACCCCCAGGACGCCGCCATCACCCTCACCGCCCTGCCGAACGAAGGCTACACCTTCGCCTGGTGGACGGACGAAGACACCCACAGCATCATCAGCACCGAAGCGGTGTACGAAAGCTTCATCGGCCGGGGACTGAACTTAGAAGCCGTCTTCAGCAAAACCCCCACCCCGGAAGACACCGCGTTTAACGTCTTCTTCCGCGACCGCTCCGGGCGGATTCTCCAGTCTGACCTCGTGAGCAAGGGCGAGGCCGCCGTCGCGCCCGCCGCCCCCAGCCTGGTCGGCTACAACTTCGCCGGCTGGAACCAGGCCCTTGGCAACGTCCAGGCCGACCGCCTCCTCACCGCCCGCTATACGCGCCTTCCGAATACCTGGGTCGTCATCGTCCAGGATGGCACCATCCAGGGCGGAGGAACCACAGGCGCTTACCTGTTTGATAAACCGGTCACCGTCGTCGCCGATACCGCCCCCGCCGGGCAGCAGTTCAGCCACTGGGAGCGCGACGGGATGAATGTGAGCTATAACTCCACCTATGCGTTCCATACCCTTTGGGCCGACACCACCCTTACCGCTCACTTTGTCGATACCGAAGCCGCCGAGGCCCCCGAGCCCTGCATCGCCATCTACCAAAGCGTGCTGGCCGATACCGCCGACCACTCCCTCCAGTTCACCGCCAGCCGCGCGGTGCCCGCGGGCTATACCTTCGTCGAGAGCGGCATCATCCTCCTCCAGACCGAGGTTGATCCCGGGGCCATCACCCTCACCACCCCCGGCATCAGGCGCGGCAAGGTCGGCCTCGGCTCCACCGACCAGTTCTCCGTTCGCATAGTAAACGCCACGCCGGGAGCCACCTGGTACGCCCGCGCCTACCTCATCTGCCGGGACGATGCCGGCAACTTGTTCACCGTCTACAGCGAAGATACGGCCCATGCGGCAGTAGGAGGTGCATAATGGTTAAGCGCATTTATGAGTCGCCTACCCTGGAAATTGTTTCCTTTGAACCCGGAGACACCATTACCACTTCCGGCGCCACCATCGTTGACATCGACGGCGACGGGATTTAGGGGTAGGCCACCCACTTTGTTCAGACACGCAAGGCTCAGACACTTACACGCCGCAGACACGCAGCCACCACTGGCCGGCGGGGATTATCCCCGCCGGCTCTTCGCTTTGCGCCACCCCGTCACCGGGGATGGTTGTATGTCATCCTGAGCGCAGTCGAAGGATCTCGTTGCCTTATGCACCCCTACCCCACCGGGGACGGTTGTCATCCTGAGCGCAGTCGAAGGATCTCGTTGCCATGTACCACCGGGGACGGTCCTCCCTGGTACACTTTCACGCTACCGGGGACGGTCCTCCCTGACATAACCATCGCCAAAGCCGGTCACGGGGACTGTTAGGCTATGGTAAATGCACCCAAGCCTTGGTTCACGACATTGCGAGGAACCTGCGACGAAGCTCTTCTGGCCTCCATTCCCCCCTCCTCATTGTCGGCCCGCAAGGTAAGGCACCAAGGTCAGCCAGATTGCCGCGCCGACGTGAAATTGTGTCGGCTCGCAATGACGTGATGCGAAGGCATTGCTGCAATGATGCTTAGGCCTGTCACCGCCGACAAGAGAGCCACGGGGACGGTCCTCCCTGGCGCACTTTTGCACCACCGGGGACGGTCCTCTTGGAACGCTTTCCCGCCCCCACCCCGACGCCCCCCCCCGTCGCCTGCCTCTTTTCGGTTGTAGGGGCCGGTCGCCGGGAGCCTGTGCAGAATGGCATGGCAATAATAAACAATGAAATCACCTCTGGCAACATGATATTATGTAGCCAAGGAGGGATTGTCCATGCTAGGGAAACACCTTGTAGAATTTAATAGAAGGCGCTCAATTGTCGGTAAATCTCTTGAAGATATGGTTAAGCAAGACCATTTCGTGAGGAAAATCGAAGATGCGGTTGACTTCTCCTTCATCTACGATGAGGTAAAGTGCCACTATCCAGATAATGGGGCGCCATCAATAGATCCAGCCGTGCTCATCAAAATGATGCTTATTGGGTTCTTTTACAATATCCCGGAAGAAGAGAAGTTAATAGAAGCAATCTCCGACAGCGTTGCTTTTCGGTGGTTCATTGGCTATGCTCTTGATGAGGAGATTCCCGACCGCACAAACTTAGGCAGAGCACGAAAACGGTGGCAAGAGCCAACATTCTTACGCATCTTTGAGCGGGTAGTCGAAATGTGCATAGAGGCAGGCCTCGTCGGGGACAAGTCAGTCTCAATCGATTCGACCTGCGTCAAGGCCAAGGGAACACCGGAGATTGATGAGATGTACCGGGAGAATCTGATTAAGGCCCACATCGAAGCGGCTGAGGAAGCCGGAGAAGCCATTGATTATGCCGCTCTGGAGCAGATCGCGGATGCGGTCCCCCCGAAAAGAAGCAGTAACCCAAAGAAGAAACTCTATCCCCCTAACCTTAACCACGCCGATATATCCCCGCTCAGTTCCCAAGCCTACAAACCGGACGCGACAATCGCCGAGGGCAATCATCAGGTTTTGCGGCATGACCCGGATGCAAGGTTCACCCACAAAAAGTTTGTTGGATACAAGGACAACCGGCTGGTAGACCACAAGTATGGGGTTAATCTACGCGTCCTGGCTACTCCCGGTAATGTCTCTGATACCGCCGTCGTCTCGGATTTACTGCGGACATTCGTCCAAAGGCACAAAATCCAGCACGAGTGTCTGGTAATGGACGGTGGTTACAAGGCTCAGGATATCCTGGTGTTTGCCGAGGAGATGGGTTACCAGGTGTATACCCCGCTGTACAGAAGCGTCAACACAAACAAAGGGATGTATGGTCCGGGAGACTTCCGTTACGACGAGAAGAAAGATGTCTTAATCTGCCCGGCAGGGCAGAAGTTGCATTATATCCGGGTTCAAAACCGCGGAGCCACCAAAGAGTATCGGGCCAGAGCCAAGGTCTGCAACCAGTGTACCCGGAAAGCCAAATGCACTACTAGTGATCGAGGGCGCACCTCGACCCTAGTGTTAAAGGATAAAATCATTGCCCGTATCCGGGCGAGGAGGGGAACGCGCAAGTACCGCTTTCTCATGGCTAAGCGCCAGATATACAGTGAGGGAAGCTTCGGGGAAGCGAAGGTCCAGTTTGGGATGCGTGAAGCGCGCCTGAGAGGATTAGAAAACATGAACATCCAATCCCTTATGACTTCGATGGCACAGAACATCAAGAAGCTTATTAAGTATGCCCACAAACTGAAACCAGCGGTAAGCAAGCTGGCAAAGGCGACGCAGGAGGTCGTCTGCGCGTTCACAGATTTGTATAGGGCAACCAGATGTTACCTGTTTATTGCCTTGGAGTGGGTATAGTACCAGGCTTGCCCAGTGGCATTACATATGTTTGGCTGTTCTGCACAGGCTCCGCCGCGCCGGCCCGCCTCGCCGTTTCCCGTTTCTCCGTCTCCGCCCCGGTTGTAGGGGCCGGTCTCTGGCCGGCCCGTCCCCGTCGCGCCCGCGTTCAAGCGGGACGTAGGGGCCGGACGCCGCGCCGGCCCGCCTCGCCGTTTCCCGTTTCTCCGTCTCCGCCCCGGTTGTA
>CAZHIT010000121.1:0-7654 GCA_964533125.1 uncultured Candidatus Sumerlaeota bacterium | reverse complement strand
ACCATAGAGGAAGACGACGAACGGATAATGGCCGAAAAGAGGGAGGAATCACTGTTCGTACTCATCACAAGTGAGTTGGATGAGGAGAAGCTAACTGACCGGGCTGTATTGGATGAATACAAGAACCAATCCTCCGTCGAGATAAGCTTCCGGGTCTTAAAGGACCCGCTGTTTTTGGATGCCATATTTCTTAAGACCCCAAGTCGGATAGAGGCTTTTGGGTATGTGTTACTGCTGGCCATGTTGGTTTACGCTCTGATTGAATACAAGGTAAGGCAAGGAATCAAGCAAGAGGGCCGGCCAGTAACCATAGGTGGCCATGTAAAGACAATGACCCCCACTGGTTCAGCAATACTGGATATGTTTGAGAGGACGGCGGTCTTGATCGTTCCGCTAAGTCCTGAGATGATCGTACGCAAAGTTACCACCCGATTTGACGGAAACCAGCGCCGGTTAATCGCATTAACCGGGCTTGATGTTGACATTTACACCAAGAGTATTGTCTAAGGCCAACAGGCACAGTGCTGCTGGTCTATTAGTGCTCATAAAAGGCCGTCGGGTAGCAGGCTGAGGGGATAAAAGACGAGGACCAACGCGAACTAAACCGAGGGAAATGACCAAGTCCAGGAAGAATTATGCCTTGTAATATCCTTCATGCGAAATACCGGTTGCATATTTCGCAATCTGATACTATAATGGTATCACATATATATCAAGAGGAGGGCGAACATGGACACTCATCCCACCGACCACCCGGTTCAGGAGAAAGCCTTGCGGGCGATGCCCGGGATGCCGGCGCTGATAGCCTTTATCCTGCTTTACCTGGCGGGGATTGCCGCCATCATCTTCGGGGTAGTCATACTTGGGCGGCACGGCAGCGGGCCGCTGGGCCTGACCTGCCTGATTCTCGGTATCCTGTATACTATCTTTGGCTGGATACCCTTCTGCGGCATCAAGGTCGTGGCGCCGCAGGAAGCGCTGGTATTCACCCTGTTCGGCAAGTACCTGGGGACGTTGCGCGGGGCTGGCATCTACGCGGTAAACCCGTTTGTGGTCGCGGTGAATCCGACTGTCGGCAGCGGCCTGGCTACAGGCACCGAAGACCAAAACCCCATCGCCGCGCTAAACAAAACGGCCCCCAAGACCACCAAGCCTACCGTTTCGCGGGCGATATCGCTTAAGGCCATGACCCTCAACAACAACCGCCAGAAGGTCAACGACAAAATCGGTAACCCCATCGAAATCGGTATCGTCGTCATCTGGCGCGTCGTGGATACCGCCCGGGCCGTGTTCAATGTCGACAACTACAAGGCCTATCTTTCTATCCAGTGCGACACCGCCTTGCGCGACATCGCCCGGATGTACCCCTACGATATCTCGGAGGAGGGCGACGAAAAATCGCTGCGCGGCAGCAGTCTGGAGGTAGCCGCCCGCCTCCAGGCCGAACTCCAGTCCCGGGTAGATACCGCCGGCCTTCAGATCATCGACGCGCGCATCACCCATCTGGCGTACTCCCCTGAAATCGCGGCCGTCATGCTGCAGCGGCAGCAAGCTTCCGCCATTATAGCCGCCCGCAAAATGATCGTTGACGGGGCCGTGGATATGGTCGAGATGGCCCTCGAAAAACTGAGCGAGAAGAACATTACCCACCTGGATGAGGAAAGAAAAGCGGCGATGGTGAGCAACCTCCTGGTCGTTCTCTGCGGGAATAAGGACACCCAGCCCGTGGTTAATACCGGCACGATTTACTAACGCGGATGGAGAACAACGAAAGCGGCCGCAAGCAGCTCCTATTGCGCCTGTCGCCGGCTCTGTGGAAAGAGTTGGCGGCCTGGGCGGAAGCTGATTTCCGCTCCATCAACGGGCAAATCGAATACCTGCTTACCGAAGCCGTCCGCAAACGGAAAAAGACCTCCGCCGGTACTGATGCGGAGGCCGCCGATAACCCATAGTCTGATTTCGGACTGAGACTAAATAGTTGCTTTCCGCGCCCGGCAGCCAATGCTGCCGGGCCGGTGTTTGCCTGCGACTATGCGCACTGAGGCTTCTGCGGTTCCGGCAATAGCGACCAGCCGTTCCGATAAAACTGAACCACCGACAAGCCAACCAGCACTGCCAATCCGGCTAAGGCAACGGTTGGAGCGGGGGTACTTGGTCCGACCAAATCCGTTAGCCAGGATTGGTAGATACCCCAATAGGCCCAGGCTATCGGCAGGGGAAAGGCGGCGTTGCGGAGGCGAGTCAGGACTAATGCAACCAAAATCACGGCAATGACGAGCATAGTGGCGGCCCAGAGGGGAGCGGAAATACCAAAGCCGTTCCATTTCAGCTTGACCAGGGTGGCGGCGGTATTGACTACGGTGGCGATAAACAGCCAGCCGGTATAGAGACCAAAGGTTAAGGGCAATAACCAGCGGCGCCTGGCTGGCAGACTCAGGAGTTGCTGGCAGAGCGAAGCCAGGGTGAGCACGAAGCCAAAAATGAAGAGCAGGGACAGCTCCAGCTGGACATAGGAAAAAGCAATGATCCAGGCGATATTCAGCAGGCAGGAATCTCGGTACCGGTAGGTAATGAGTTCGGTGGCTTGCCGGTAATAGGGGTCCTTGGCATAGATTATCATTGCCAGGAGCGAAAGCAGCAATAAGGTGTAAATCACGCTCCAGATACTAAAGGTGGCCGGGCTAGGGGTAATGAGAGTGATGTAACGATCAGAGATCTCTTTTTGGGATAACCCGTTGATCCGTCCCAAAGCACCCATTGCATTGATGGTCAGGGTTGCGACCAGGAAAACCAAATTGAGCCATGCATTTTTGGTCGAGTTCATCTTTCTCCTCCTTATCACGGTTTGTTTGGTGGCAATCAGCAGGGGATTCATGCGGGGCGCAATCCCATATTGCGATAGCCAAGTGGGTAGGGAGCTAAGTTAGGGTAATCAGGACCCAAAGACGCCACTCCGAGGCAGACTAAGAGTGAAAACACATTTGACCTCTCGCTGGTACCGTGCCTGGACGCAGTCTACTGCAAGGGCGAAACGTGGTTGCCGCAGAACTTGCAGTACTTGGGGGCTAAGTCCGACCAGACGGTATCGCTGTCTTTATCCTTGGTATTGTAGTCCTTAATAATCTGCCCGTCGCGCATTTCGATGACCCGATCCGATTTTGCGGCTATGTGGTCGTTATGGGTTACCACCAGGAAAGCGGTTGACATCTCGCGGTTGATATCCCGCAGCAAAGCGTAGATCTTCTCGGTGGTCTCAGAATCCAGATTCCCCGTTGGCTCATCGGCCAGAATCATCGTCGGATTATTGACCAAAGCGCGGGCAATGGCCACTCGTTGCTGCTGCCCGCCACTTATCGCCGTCGTTTTCTTATAGATATGATCTTTCAATCCGACTAATTCGAGCAGCTCCTTAGCGCGGTTTTGCGATTTGGGGTCGCTTTGGGCTTGATTGATCCAGGTCGGCATCAATACGTTTTCCAGGACATTGAACTCCGGCAGCAGGAGGTGGGACTGAAAGACAAAACCCAGATTACGGTTGCGAAAGTAAGACAAGGCTGCATCGTTCATCGCCGTCAGATCGGTTCCATTGAATTTTACTGTGCCCGCGGTCGGCCGGTCCAGGGCGCCCAGGATGTTCAGCAAGGTGGTTTTGCCCGAGCCGGAATAGCCAATCAAACTGGCGAATTCTCCTTTTTGGAAGGCCAGGTTAATCCCCTTGAGAACCTTAGTTTGGATGGCAGTGCCATAAACCTTGGTTACTTCGCAGACTTCCATCAGACAACCATCCATAGATAATCCCCAGCCCCTTTCTAGCCGCGAATAACATCGATGGGATTTAGGCCCGCTGACTTCCGGGCCGGCTGAAGCGAAGACAAGACGCTGGCGATGGTAACCACAATCACGATGGAAATAACCTGGGTAAACTCAAAACGCAGAGGGAAGAGAGGTTGCCCGGTAGCCAAGGCTGTCCCGTACAGGAAACCCTGAGTCAACAAATAACCCAAGCCGACTCCCAACAGCGAGCCGCCCAGGCCCAGCAGACCACCCTGGAACAAGAAGATTAAGCTAGCCATCTGGTTGGTTGTACCCATCGCTTTGAGGATACCGATCTGTTTGGACTTCTGGACGACGGTGATGGCTAATACACTGGCAATCCCCAATGTCACCGCCAGCAGGACAAAGACCTGGATGGTCAGGGAGGAACTGCTCTGGCTTTGTAAAGCGGTCAAAAGATCCGCATTGGCTTCTTTCCAGTTCTCCAGCCGCACATTGCTGTATTTTTGCTGCAATACGGCGGCCACTTGGTCCGCCTGGAAGAGGTCGCCGACCTGCGCTTCGATCTGGCTGATGCGGCCAGCCAGGCCCAGCAGCCTGGATGCTGTTGCCAAATTCATAAAGGCCCAGCTTTGGTTGATATTTTTGCTGCCCAAGTCGAAGATTCCCGCTAAAAATAAGGCCTGCTGGCCTCCGCCCGGCACTTCGACCACTATGCTGTCGCCGATTTGGAGTTTATATTCGGCCGCCAGCTCTTGCCCGATGAGAATACTTTGATTATCCAACTGGTAAGACCCCTGTCTTAAGCTCTCTGCCAGCCGATAAATTTTGTCTGCCCGCTCGCTGAGAACGCCACGCAGGACAACTGGATTGCGGTCGCCGTTTTGCATGATAAATCCGTTGCCCTGGACCAAGGGGGACACAGCGGTCAACGTGCCTTCCTGCTCCAAAGCTTCAACCAATTGCCCCCAGTTGAACAGTTTTTCTTCGTTCGCGGCGTAATTACCCTGGAGAACCACTTTTCGGCCCGGCAATTCATCCGAGACTACGGGTAAGGCAGTTTCCGCCCGGAAAGTCAGGTGGGGCCGGTTGCCGACAGTAGCGTTGACCAGATCCGCCTGTAAACCACTGATCAATGACCCAATGAAGGTTTGCACCGCCACCCCGACAGCAATCCCCAGCAAGATGAAGGCAGTCTGTCCCCGGCCATCCTTGAGAAACCTCAAAGCGACCCGCCATGCAAACAGCATCAGAATCCCTCGCTTTGCAGTTTGACGGCAGGTACCGGGTCGCCAGCCCGAACCGCTGCCGCCGGATCAAGGATAACCGTACCCGGAGCGAGGCCTTGGTTGACGAGGACCTGCGAGTTATCCATGCTTTCACCGCTGAACTCCCTCACTACGGCCTTCCCTTCCTCGAGCGTCAGGACCCGGAAGGGGTTCCTCCCCACCAGGGCGGATGCGTCCAGGATGAGCGCTTCGCTTTGTTCCCGCACCTTAATCTCGGTTTGGACGGTCATGTCCTGCCGCAAATAACTCCGGGCCGAATCAGAATCAACCCGAATGCGGACAGTTCCTGTCTCAGGTTCAACGCGGGGGCCGATCCAGGCGACCTGCCCGGAGAACTCCCGATTGGGATAAGCGTCAATCCATATCGTTGCCGCCTGGCCGGGAGCCAGCAAGCCAAGATATTTTTCATCGACATCCAGAGCCAAATAGTAGCTTCCTTCATCCACCAGAGTCGCAACTGCGTCGCCGGTGCGAATCGATTGGCCGATGGTTAGGTCCAGCTCGGTAATTATGCCGGCAAAGGGGGCCGCGATGCGGTATTTCCGCACTTCGTTTTCGGCTTGGTTCAGACTGATCCGGGCCTGCTCAACCAGAGCGGTCATCTCGCTGTTTTGCCCGCCGCCCTCGACCTGGGCCTGCAGATTCAGCTCAGCCACCCGATATTGGGATTGCAGGGCCCGCAAACGGTCTTGCCCCTGATCCAGTTCCTGCTGTGAAATTGCCCCTTCGCCAAACAGAATGGCGTTATGCTCACAGAGTTGCTGCTGCTGAGCGGTGCTATCGGCGATCTGCTGCAGGTTTTCCCGGGCTAAAGGCACCAGGGTTTCCGCGCTGTATCTGGCTCGGGCCAGGATAGCGGCAAGCTGAGCTTTGGCTTGCTGGTACCGGTACTGGACATCCGAATCATTGATCTGGGTCAGGCTTTGTCCGGACTCCACCCGGTCCCCTTCAGCAACACCAACCTGCTTGATTTGACCGGTGACTTCCGAGCGGATGGTAACCTTCTTACCGGCGAGGACCTTGCCCGTGGCCCGGAGAACTTGGCTTACCGGTTCGGTCTCGATTCGATAGGCGACCACTGGCTCAGCCCGATTTCCATAGTATAAGAACGCCAGAGCGACGACCCCTGCAACCGCCAAGCCTATGCGGGGACGCAAACCCTTCATCACAACAACCACCCCTATCAAACAATATAATATCGCTGTCTCGATAATTACCCCTGATGCCGAAATGCATCGGCAACGCCAACCTCCGGACTGAAAGCCGATTGCCAGAACGCTGACAGATAGCTGCCGGTACGCCGTGGTTAATCCCGGTAATTCAAGGATAATGAGCCCTTCGTTTTGGCTGCCAGGCCGCAGCTAATCAGGGTTGTTCCAAGTTAACCATATGCTTCTAACTCAGGTAATTTCGACCGAAGAGCGCGTTATTGCCAATTCTCTATCGATAACAATAATCCCTTCATTTGCCGTGCTTTTCTTGCATCTGCCTTGCCTTAGATACTTTGCCTGACCGTCGTACCAGCGCTCGCGTTTCTGGATTCAGACACCCCGTGTTGCGCTGCACGCGCCAGATCCGTTATGGCGAAGTGTAGCGGCAGGCATCCTCAGGCCGGCGTTATCCGGATTGAATTATTACGATTTAACCCTCTTCGGTAGGATTATCCGGCTCGATCGCGAACTTATGCGGATAGGCAATACTGCCCGTAGAGCAGGCAAAGGGGGAGATAGACCATGGAAGCCAAGTTCGCCCGGGAGCGGGAACGCTTTCCGCTGGCCCGGCAATACGCCTATTTCGATACGCCCAGCACCGGCCCGATTCCCGACTATGTGGTCGCGGACGTCGCCCTGTACCAGGACGCCAAATACCTGGTCGGCGGCGATTCGGACTTCCACGGCTTAAGCACCTTCGCCATGATCGACGTGGTCAAAGGGCGCTTTGGCGAGATGCTCAACTGCGCCCCTGGCGACATCGCCTTTGGTCTCAACTCATCCCATATGTTCAGTCTGTTTTCGGGCGGCCTCTCCCTGCAAGCCGGGGACAATGTCATCCTCACCGACAGCACCTTTATTTCCATGGCCTACGCCTGGGACCTGCGGCGCCGCGAGGGGATCGAACTCAAATACGCCAAAGCGCAGCATGGCATCATCACCCCGGAGTCCATCTTCGACCTGGTGGATGAGCGGACCCGGGTGATTTCCCTCAACCATGTGGAAAACAACACCGGCTTCCGGCATGACCTTGAGCGGATCGGGGCGTTTTGCCGGGAGCGGGGAATTTACCTCGCGGTGGACGCGGTGCAGGCCGCGGGGGTGATGCCTATTGATGTGCAGGCCATGAACATCGACTTCCTGGTCGGCTCGGACTACAAATGGCTGTTGCATTTCTGCGGCGTCGGCTACGCCTATGTCAGCCCCAAAATGCGGGATATTCTGGTCCAGCGCGGCGCCGGGTGGATGTCGGAGCGGGAGCGGTTTAACTCAAGCAAGTTGAATCTGGATCTCCGGGATGACGCCAGCCGCTACGAACTGGGGTACCCCAACGCCTCCGGCATCTACGCCGTCGGCGATGTCGTGGCACATTATCTGGCC
>CAZHIT010000120.1:3264-7748 GCA_964533125.1 uncultured Candidatus Sumerlaeota bacterium | reverse complement strand
CGCATTAACCTGAAAGAGCAGACGGTAGTCTCCCGCAGGATCTACTTAATGAAGGGTGACCCCCGAGTACCTGAAGGTGATATTAAGGTTAGTTGACATAAACGTGTAAACCATGTTCTCGGACAAAGTGTAAACCATGTCCCCCTATACAGATGACCGGCCCCTACAACCGAAAAGACGGTGAGCGGGTGTGTCAAGAGAACCGTCCCCTTGACACACAAAGGGATTACCGGGAACGGGAGGCCAGATTGCCGCGTCAGCCTCCATCACCCAGCTTTACAGCAATAAAGGGATGTCTTCGCGCTGGCCCGGGTAATCCTGCATTACCTTACTGCTGGCCTCCTCGCAATGACGTTTTAGTAGGCTGGCTAGTTTTAACCGTTACCATCGACTCGACGCCGAATGGCTGCGGTGTCAATAAAAAAGGTGGGGTGGATGGCAGTAATCTGCGCTCCACCCATTTTAATTTCATGTGTGTGTCTGGTTTTACTCAAAAATCACTTTTATGGTGGTCCCGGCGGGGACCGGCGTCCCGGCGGTGGGTTCCTGCCTTACGGCGGCACCGGCGCCCTCGGCCTGGAGGAAGAGCCCGCTCGGCTCCAGCTGTTCGGCGGCGGCGCGGATGGTCTTTCCGGTGAGATCGGGGACGACGATGCTGGTGACCGCGTCGGTGATGGAGCGGCCCTCGCCCAACGTGATGGTAACGGCGGTGCCCGGCTTGACGGCCTTTCCCGGTCCGGGTTCTTGCTTAAACACCAGATCGCCCGTACCCTCGACCACCAGACTAAGCCCGGCGTCGCGGAGCTTCGTTTTGGCTTCGGCGGTGGGGATGAACCGAACGCTGGGGACGATGGTTTTCTTTCCCGTCTCCTCGGGTTCGCTTGCGGGCAGTATGGGCACTGTGGGGAGGACGCCAAGCTTCTCTAAGGAGGTTTGGACAATCGTCTTGAACACCGGCGCGCAGATCTGGCCGCCGTAATGGAGAGCGCCGCCAGGTTCGTCCATAATCACGATGACGGCGACCCGGGGATTATCGGCGGGAGCGAAGCCGGCAAAAGATGAGATGTATTTGCCCTGGACGTATTGGCCTTTGATAACTTTCTGGGCCGTACCGGTTTTGCCAGCCACCCGGTAGCCTTCGATGTAGGCGTTGGAGCCGCTGCCGTTGGTGACCACGCTCTCCAGCATGGCCCGCACCCGGGCGATGGTTTCGGGGGAGATGACCCGCTGTTCGGCGGTCGGCTCAAAACTGGCTACCACCTGGCCGTCGGCATCCCGGATTTCCTTGACCAGGTGGGGTTCGCGGGCTACGCCGCCGTTAGCGATGGTGGCGAAGACATTGACCATTTGCAGTGGGGTGGCGGAGATCGCCTGCCCGATGGCGATACGGCCTAAGTCCACCTGCCGTAAGTCTGAGAGGGGAATCATCACCCCGGCCGCTTCGCCGGGGAAGGGGATACCGGTCTTCGTACCGATGGAGAACGCCCGGGCGTAGCGGTAGAGACGCTCGGCACCCAGGCGCAGGCCCAGGGTGACGAAGGCGACGTTGCAGGAGTTCTCCACCGCCTCGGTCAGGTTCTGGTCGCCGTGCTTGCTGATGCAGTTGATGTTTCGCCCGGGGAGCTTGATGAACCCAGGGCAGAAGAAGTGCTCTTCGGGGTAGGTGAGTCCTTCTTCAAGGGCGGCCGAGAGCACGATGGATTTGAAGGTCGAGCCGGGCTCGTAGGAGTCTTCGATGGCCGGGTTGCGCCAGCGGTCGGCGTCGGCAGCGCCGGGGGTGTTGGGGTCGAAGTCCGGCTGGCTAGCCATCGCCAGAATACCGCCGGTGGTAGTGTCCATCACGATGGCGATGCCGCGCAGGGCGTGGTTGGCTTGCACCGCCTTGGCCAGTTCCCGCTCAGCGGTGTACTGGATGGTCTCGTCTAAGGTCAGGATCAGGTTGTGGCCGTCGACCGGCGGGATGTACTCCTGGGCGCCACCGGGGAGTTCCGTTCCGGAAGGATCGAACTCGCCCATAAACTGCCCGTCCTGCCCGGCCAGCTCGGCTTCGTATTTCAGCTCCAGCCCGTACAGACCCTGGTTGTCGCTGCCGGCAAACCCCAGGACCTGGGAGGCCAGACTGGCGTGGGGATAAAACCGCTGGCCTTTTTCCTCCAGGCTGACTCCGGTGAGGTGCAGTTCCTGAAGCTTTTCGGCGGCCTCCGGGGTGACTTTACGGGCCAGAGTAACAAAGGCCTTGTCGGTATTCAGCTTTTCGGCGACTTCGGCGTACTTAAGGCCGAGGACCTCCGAGAGGGTGCGGGCGGTTTCTTCTTTGTTTTCAATCGCCCGGGGATTGGCGTACACCGAATGCGCGTCGATACTCAGGGCCAAAAGACTGCCATTACGGTCGGAGATGGTTCCCCGCCGGGCGGTAATGGGCACATCCCGGGTCCGGAAATCCTGGGCCAGAGCGGTATAATGGTCGCCCTTAACCAACTGCAGCCAAAACAGCCGCCCGGAAAGCAGCAGGAGGCAGCAGAAAACGATAAAGGAGGCGAAGCCGACCCGCCGCTGGATGGCTTGAGCGATGGGACTGGCCGGGCTTGGGGTTGCACTCATGGTCCTTGCCCCTTTCGCGACTGAGGATGCGCCGCCGGGTACGATAAACAGCCGGCGGCCAGGTGACCGGGAAGGGAAAGTACTCTACCATAAGCATACAGGGAAACGGGTCCAGGGTAAAGGGAAAGGAAAAATATACCAACCAAATCCCCCAAAAACAAAGCCTTGCGGTGCACCGCAAGGCCTCGCCATCTAGAGGATAGCTGACTATTTACCGATGGCCCGTTTGATTACGTCCTTGTATTTATAAGCCATATTGATGACCAGTTCCAGTTCTTCCGGCGTCAGTTTGCTCTGCAGGATGCTGATGGCTTCATCCTTCTTCGCCGCCGTGATATCCCCGCTACCCAGTTCCATCAGGCGGTTGATATCGGCCGCCGAAAGCTTGGTCAGGATGATGCGGGCAGCGGCGGCTTTGTCGGCGGTGGAAATTTCCCGCGCGGCGTCGGCGTATTGGTCGGGGACGGGCGGCAGGGTCGCTCCCGGTTCGGCCGGGGGTGGATTAGTTGGGCCGGCTGGCTCCGTCGGGGGCTCGGGGGCAGGCGGTTTGCTGTCGGCCGGCTTGGGGGTATCTGCCGGGTCGGCCGCCGGGAGATTTGGTTCGGTCTCCACCGGGGCGGGGATAACATCCGGGTTAACCGGTTCGCCTTCCGGATTAGCCGCGGGGTCCCCGGGTTCGGCCGGGCTGATGGTGCTGCTGTCGAACTGAGAGAAGAAGCGGAAAAAGACGACCGCTTTGCTCAAGGCAAAGGAGGCCGCGATCAGCCCGCCCAAGATGACGATGGTTACTACACCGGTGGTGAGAGAGCGCTTCCTTTGCGGTGACATAGCCATTGCCACCTCCCTTCCCAAAATTGCCCGGAAGCGGCCGGGTCTTTTATTATTATACCAATTTCTGGCCGTCTTGCCTACTCCGGCGGGCGACAATTACGCTGGTACACTGGCCGGCGCTGATACCTATGACCGGGGCCGGGGGAATATGCCCTGGGCGGCCGGATTAAGAGCCGGACACGCTTTTGTTCGGTAAAAATTTCACCAGTAATTCGCGTTTATTGGCGGTCTCGGTTTTGTCGTAAATGTGGCGCATGTGGGTTTTTAGCGTATTGGGTGTAATATTCAGCTCCCGTGCGATGTCTGGGTTGGATTTTCCCAGCAGGACCAGCTTGATGATTTCGCTTTCGCGGGGGGTGAGCCCGGCGGTGACGGCTGGCGGGAGAACGATGGGCAGAGGGTGCGAGGGCGGGGGCAATGCGGCAGCCACCGCCTTGCTGCCAGTGAGGGTTTCAGGGATATTAACCAAGACGATCAGAACCAGGAAGAGGGCGACGCCGGTGATGCTAGAGGCGAGTTGGGCGTGGTCCATGTTCAACCGGCTAAACCAGGAGCTGAGCAGGACCCCGGTGAGGATGGAGAGGATGTTCATCCCCAGGCCCAGGCCGTACACCCGGTCGGCGGTTTCGACTGCCGGCGATTTCACTTGGATCGACTGGGCGCTGCCAGGCGGCTTTATCCGCAGGGTAGAGGCGGCGAGATCGGCCAGGATCACCCAGACGAACAGGTCGGCGAAAGCAAAGGCCCCCTGCATCAGCGTCTGGGTTAGCAGGTACCCGCCCAGGCCGCCGACCCGGGGATAGACGGTATAGGCGATACCCATCATCCCGAGGCACAGGTAGGAGAGTAAACGACGGCCCCAGCGGTCGGCGGCGAAGCCGCCGGCGGCAACCAGGACGATATAGGGGAGGAGTCCGTAATAAAGGTTCCAATTGCCCATTACCGTACTGGCCGGCTGGACGATGGCGTAGGTAAAGCCGCCGGTAAGGTAGAAGCCGGCGATAAAAACGAGGAGAAAATTCAGGGCCTTCCCGGGGAGCGCCGGGATGGGG
>CAZHIT010000120.1:0-3254 GCA_964533125.1 uncultured Candidatus Sumerlaeota bacterium | reverse complement strand
GTTATCGTTTCCACCGGGGCCGCCGGTACCGGACGCGAGAAGCCATACCCGGAGGGCAGCAGCAGGGCGGCCGCGGCGGTCAGGGCCAGCCAGGCAGCGCCAGAGGCGGCGAGGAGGTTAATCCCGTAAAGAAAGATATTGGCCAGAGCGATAGTCGCGGCCATAACCCGGCCACGAGCTGCGGCCGGCACCACTGCGGTAAAAGCGCGGCACCATAGAACATTGACCGCCGCCGCTATCAGGCCGCAGGCGGCCATGACCATAGGCCAACTCCGGCCGGGCAGCAGCGGCAGGGAAAGACTTAGCAAAGCGCAGGCGGAGAGCAACACCGTTAGCGCTTTGGCGTTTTCCCGGAGGAAGCCCGGCCGGAAGCCGGCCGTAAACAGGGCCAGGCAAAGAAACACGAGGAAGGACAGCTGGGCAGGCAGAGGACTAAACCCGCGGTCCGCGGCCAGGCGCAACAGCACCGGCCCCATCATGGGAACGGCGAGCAGCCAGCCGAAATAGCTGCCGAGGGCGAGGATGAGGTTATAGTGGGGCCGCAGCGGCTTTTGCCACGCCAAAGCGATCATTTTAATACTTCCTTTGTCGGTTGTTAAAAGGAGCCGAATGGCCAGAACCGGGCAACGGGCACAGCGAAGGGTTAAACGGTGGTAAGTTCTTAGTTGTCATAACCTATTCGCTGCCGGGCGGGTTCATCCCTGCCGGCAGGATGAATATCACCCTTTAGGGTGATGTTTTTGTCTGCCCGAATCGCGTAAAATATTTCTAATAGGGGAAAGGCCTAGCCGGGAAGGCCCGCAGGCGCTGGTGGCGGCAGCGGGCAGTTGGTGCTGCCCGGAGCACGGAATGCTGGGACCGGGTTTGATTGGATGTCCCTGGCTGCGCCGGAGGATGGACGTTAGAATTCTGGGAGTATATGAAAAATCCGTCTGAGTTAACAGATTACGGAAAGGAGAATGCCTATGAATGTCGAACATTCCTATATTAAGGATAACGCTGATTACTAACGATTGATGTTTAGCATACACCGGAACGGAGGATGACCATGGTCTTCGGGAAGAGAAAGCGGCGTTTTTGCGGATTAGCGGGGCGGGTATTCTGGTTGAGCCTGATTTGCCTCTTGGCCTCTGCCGTTTGGGCGGTTGCCCTTCCGGCGGTGCCGGCACCGGAGGTAGGGGTAATGCTGGATGGCCAAGCGCTGAACTTTGATGTGCAGCCACGCCTGCAAAACGGCCGGACCCTGGTTCCTCTGCGGGGTATTTTTGAAGCTTTTAACGCTGCGGTGGTTTGGGACGATAAGACCGGAACCATTACGGTGACCGGTGCCGGCAAGACCATCGTCATGCAGCCCGGTCAACTGACCGTCTTGGTGAACGGTCAGACCGAGACCATCGATGTACCGGCATCCATTGAAAACGGGCGCACCCTGGTGCCACTGCGGTTCCTCATTCAGCATTTGGGGGCCGACATCACCTGGGATGGGGTGACCCGCCAGGTCCGGATTCAGCGGCGGCCGGCGGCACTGCCGGCGGTCTTGCCAGAGGTTCCAGTATCCCCCGGGCCGGCGGTGCCAGAGACCCCGGCGGAGACCGGATCGGGACAGACCGGCGGCAATGCCGGGAGCAACCCCAGCGCGGGGGACAGCGGGGCGCTGGCGGCGGCGACGGCCGCCACGGCCAAAGCCGAGGACAGTATGGCCGGGGACGATGTGAATAACGCCGCGACCCTGGTAAATGCCCTGCCGGCGGGAACCGGGAAGACGGCTCTTTTGGCGCGGGTGGCAGCGGTACAGTCAATAATTGATGCGACTGAAGCCGTAAAGAAAGCCGAAGGCAGCCGACTGCAGTTGGATGTGGACGACGCCCGCCTGTCGGTGAATGCGTTGCCGGCGGGAGCGGTCCGGACGGCTTTGCTGGGGCGGCTGGGGGCCATTTTGGTCGCCGCGCCGATGAAGATTTCGCTCGCCGCCGATGCAACGCAGGTGGAGGTAGGGGAAAAATTTTCGGTAGCGGTGGAAGCCAGCGGTATAGACGGCCTGTACGCTTTTCAGTTATCCCTGACTTATGATCCGGCACTAGTGGAAATCGCGGTGATTGGCGACAAAGTGAAGCGGCTGGACATCGGCGGCAGCGTGCTGGGAAGTAAAGACGTTTTCCCCTTGGTTGACTCCCAGCCGGGTGCATTGAGCTATGGGCTGACCAAACTGGGCAAGGTCGCCGGCTTCAGCGGCGACGGCAACTTGGTGAAGGTTGGTTTTGTGGCCAAAGCCGCCGGGAAAATCAGCATCGAAATCGGCAGTGAATCGGTCAAACTTATCGGCGCAGACCGCAGCCAGCCGACGTTCGACCTGCGGGTTAGTCAGTGCCAGGTTATGGCCGAATAAAGAGTCAGACTGAAGGAGGAGAGCACAAAATGTACAGACCAGGTTTTGCTCGTCCCGTAAGCGGTCTATTATTACTGGCAATGCTGCTGGCACCGATTCCGGTGTCGGCCGTTAGTGTGCCGGCTACTTCCCCCATTGCCCCGGCGCCGGCGGCAGCCGGGGCCGGGCCGGAGCTTGCCTACCACGGGAAGGCCATCCAGGCCGGGCTAGAGTACGCCGCCGCCAAACCGGCGGAGACAGCCGGTGGGGGGGCTGCGGGCAAAATTTCGGCTAATGCGCCAGAGGCAAAGCCGAGCGGCGCTGACAACACCGCCAGCGCCAAAAAGGATGCGGCGGACTTCACCTTTGCTGCCCAGTCAGTGCCTGACTACGGAACGGACCCGGCCATCTGGCTTTCGGCGCCAGACTATGTCCGTCCGGGCCAGACCTTTACCGTCAGCATTATGGCGGCCAACATCGCTGACCTGTACGGGGCGTCTTTGGATTTGGTGTATGACCCGGACGTCCTGCGCTTAGCCGAGTTTGACGACGGCGGCACCAACTACAAGGATATCCTGCCAGGCGAGGCTTTCCAACTGGATGAAAGTGATATCATTGAAGTCGACTATCAGGTGATGCTGAAGTCAGCCGGTGATGGGCTGATCAGTTACGCCGTCTTCTATCTGGGTGACCGGAGCGGGGTGGAAGTACCGCAGGGGGGCCAGAGCGTTATCGACATTGGATTTGAAGCCCTGGCGGCCGGAGTCGTCCCGGTGGCGATTACGGACAGCGGGGCGCCGGACGTACTGCCCGACGGCGACGGCCATACCGCCATCGTGAAGTTGGCGAACTCGTCGGACCCGGGTGAGCCAACCGGTGAACCGGACTA
>CAZHIT010000119.1:0-7789 GCA_964533125.1 uncultured Candidatus Sumerlaeota bacterium | reverse complement strand
CCTCAGGCCGCCTTCTTCCGTCTGGTCGACCACTATCGCCGTCCCGTCGAGGATCTCCCCGCTGATGAGCGCCCGGGCTAAAATGGTCTCCAGGCGCTTTTGGATAAACCGCCGCAGGGGCCGTGCCCCGTACACCGGGTCGTACCCGCCCCGGGCCAGATACTGCTTGGCCGCCGGAGTCAGCTCCAGGGTGATGCGCCGTTCCGCCAACCGCTGCTGCAAGCCTGCCAGGAGGAGGTCGACGATATTGGCGATCTCATCTACCGAGAGCGGCTTGAAGATAATGATGTCATCCACCCGATTCAGGAACTCCGGCCGGAAATGGTAGCGCACCGCCCCGAGGACCTGCTCCCGCACCGCTTCGCTCAGCGTGCCGCTGGCCTGCAGCCCTTCCAACAGGTGGGCCGAGCCTAAGTTTGAGGTCATGATGATGATCGTGTTCTTGCAGTCCACCGTTCGGCCTTGGGCGTCAGTTACCCGGCCGTCGTCCAGGATTTGCAGCAGGATATTGAAGACGTCGGGGTGGGCTTTTTCGATTTCGTCAAACAGAATGACCGAGTAGGGCTTGCGCCGCACCGCTTCGGTCAACTGTCCCCCTTCGTCGTAGCCGATGTAGCCCGGGGGTGCCCCGATCAGGCGGGACACCGTGTGCTTTTCCATATACTCGCTCATGTCAATCCGGATCATATTCTCTTCCGAGCTGAACAGCGTCGCCGCCAGGGTCTTGGCCAGTTCCGTTTTCCCCACCCCGGTCGGTCCCAGGAAGATAAACGAACCGATGGGCCGGCGGGGGTCTTTGATACCTGCCCGGGCCCGGATAATGGCGTCCGTGACCTTCTCCACCGCCTCCTCCTGCCCAACCACCCGCTGGTGGAGGATCGTGGCGAGATTGAGCAGTTTCGCCCTCTCCCCTTCCAGCAGTTTTTCGAGAGGGATCCCCGTCCACCGGGAGATAATCAGGGCAATCTCGTTTTCGGTCACTTCTTCCCGCAGCAGGGTCTGGCCACCCTGCCCGGTCTGCGGTTTTTCTTCCGCCGCCCGGAGTTGTTTTTCCAGTTCCGGCAGCTGGCCGTATTTCAGCTCGGCCGCACGGTTTAAGTCGTAGTCCCGCTCCGCCTGCTCCATTTGCCGGTGTACCTGCTCGATCTCCTCGCGCAAGCGGCGGACCGAACCCAGCGACTGCTTCTCGTTCGCCCATTGGGCCTGCATGGCGGTGTACTTTTCTTTGCGGTCGGCCAGTTCCTTCTGCAGCGCCGCCAGGCGTTCCTGGCTGGCCCGGTCGCTCTCCTTCCGCAGTGCGGCGGCCTCGATCTCCAGTTGCATTATCCGGCGCGAAACCGCATCCAGTTCCGCCGGCAGCGAATCCATCTCGGTTCGGATCAGGGCGCAGGCTTCATCCACCAGGTCGATCGCCTTATCCGGCAGGAACCGATCGGCGATATACCGCTGGGACAGGACCGCCGCCGCGACCAAAGCGCTGTCGTGGATATTGACCCCGTGGAAGACGGCAAACCGCTCGCGCAAGCCACGCAGGATGGAGATGGTGTCTTCCACCGTCGGTTCCTCAATCAGCACCGGCTGGAACCGTCGCTCCAGCGCGGCGTCTTTCTCGATATGCTTACGGTACTCATCCAGGGTCGTCGCCCCGATGCAGTGCAGTTCCCCCCGGGCCAGCATCGGTTTGAGCATATTGCCGGCATCGAGGGACCCCTCGGACTTGCCGGCGCCGACGATAGTGTGCATCTCGTCGATAAAGAGGATAATCTGGCCCTCGCTCCGCTTGACCTCCTGCAGTACCGCCTTCAATCTTTCTTCGAACTCGCCCCGGAACTTGGCCCCCGCCACCAGGGAACCCATATCCAGTGAAAACACGATCTTATCCCGCAAGCCCTCGGGCACATCGCCCCGGACGATCCGGTGCGCCAATCCTTCGACCACCGCGGTCTTACCCACTCCCGGTTCACCGATCAGCACCGGGTTGTTTTTGGTTTTTCGGGAGAGAATCCGGATCACATGCCGGATCTCCTCGTCCCGCCCAATCACCGGATCAAGTTTGCCGCTACGCACCGCCTGCACCAGGTCGTAGCCGTACTTCGTCAGCGCCTCGTAGGTTTCTTCCGGGTTAGCGCTGGCCACCCGCTGGCCGCCGCGGATGCTGCTAAGCGCGCTTAAGACCGCGTCCCGGCTCAGGCCGTACTGCTGGAAAATCCGGGCGAGCGCGGTTTTGCCGCTCTCCTCAATCAGGGCCAGGAGCAGATGCTCCACCGATACATACTCGTCTTTAAACCGTTTGGCTTCGTCCTCCGCCCGCACCAGGACGGAGTTTACCGTCGGGCTGATATAAATCTTGCCTGCTTCCCGCCCCGGACCGCCCACCCGGGGTTTGCGCTCCATCACCGTTTTGACCTCCCGGCGGAAGCCATCCACCGGGATCGCCATTTTCTCCAAAAGGCGCGGTACCAGCCCTTCCGGTTGCTCCAGCAAAGCAAACATTAAGTGCTCAGTGTCGGCCTCGGTGTTGCCCAGGCGCAGAGCTTCTGATTCCGCCTGTTGCAGGGCCGCCCGCGATTTCTCCGTAAATTTATTCAGATCCATTATCCTTCCTCCTTACCCAAGCGCCCCGGCTGGCCCTTAATGGTATCCTGCCGTCGTTCGCTCCCGGGGATTATAGGTGGATAGTTGCGCCAGCTTTTCCACCAACTCTTTTTCTTCCTCCGTCAGACTCGGTGGGACCACCACCCGCAGTTCCACGTACAGGTCACCCGCTCCATCGTCCCGTGGCAGTCCCTTGCCCCGCAGGCGAAACCGCTTCTCGGTTTGGGCCCCGGGCGGAATGGTCATCCGCACCTGCCCGGCGAGCGTCGGCACCTCCACCTGTGCCCCCAGCATCGCTTCCCAAGGGGTTATCCGCACCGTGGCCACCAGGTCGCTGCCTTCGATCCGAAAGACCGGATGTTCGGCCAGGCGGAGAATCAGAAACAGATCGCCCGCCGGCCCGCCCCCGGTTCCCGGTCCCCCCTTACCTTTCAGGCGGATACGGGCGCCGTTGCCGACGTTGCGGGGGATCTTCACCTTGTATTCTTTGCTCGTCCGGGCAATTTGCCCATCGGCCTGCGCTTCTTCCACCGTCAGGTGCACGGTCTTCTCCCGGCCCAGGGCCATTTCCTCTAAGGTCACCGTCAGTTCCGCTTCCCGGTCCTGGCCCCGCCGGGTCAGGGGCTCCCGGCCGCCGGCAAACCCGCCGAAACCACCGAAGCCCTCGCCAAAGATCGCGCTGAAAAAGTCGCTGAAGTCACTGGGATTGCCCCGGAAGCGGAATGACCCGCCGCCAGGAGGCGCGCCGCCCGCAGCCCAGCCCGGCGGTGGGGTAAACTCCTGACCGGCGTGGTAGTTGGCGCCCAGCCGGTCGTACCGCTCCCGCTTCTTCGGGTCCCGCAGCACCTCGTAGGCTTCATTGATCGTCTTAAACTTCTCCGCTGCGTCCGCCGCTTTGTTCACATCCGGGTGGTATTCCCGGGCCAGCTTCCTAAACGCTTGCTGGATTTCCTTGGATGTGGCGCTGCGGTCTACCCCCAGGGTCTGATAGTAATCCTGAAACTTTACGCCCACACAGCCTCCCCCTCTCCGGGCAGAGCCGTACCCGGTCTTGGACCCACGGAGGGAAGCAAGACCGGGACGGCATTACGGCCGGTTTATTTTTCGGTGAACTCGGCATCCACGGCGCCGTCATCCTGCCCCTGGCCGGGAGGGGAAGAGTGAACATTGTCCGGACCGGGTGCGGCCAGCTCCTGGGCCGCCTGCTGCAGGTCCTGGGTCAGGTTCTTGATCTTCTCCAGCGGCGCCTTGTCTTTGAGCGCCGTCCGCAGGTCGCTGATGATCGTCTCCACCCGCCCGCGGACCTGGACCGGCACCTTGTCACCCACCTCGCGGAGGCTGCGCTCGGTCTGGTAAGCCAGCGAATCGGCCTGGTTGCTGGCCTCAATGTACTCACGTTTCTGCTTATCTTCCCGGGAATTCTTCTCGGCATCCTTGACCATCCGGTCGATTTCATCCTTCGCCAGGCTGGTCGAGCCGCTGATGGTGATCTTCTGCTCTTTCCCGGTCGCCTGGTCGCGGGCGGTCACATTGAGGATCCCGTTGGCGTCGATGTCAAAGGTGACGGCAATCTGGGGGATACCCCGGGGCGACGGCGTGATCCCTTCCAGACGGAACTGCCCCAAGCGGCGGTTGTCGGCCGCCATTTCCCGCTCGCCCTGCAAAACCACAATCTCCACCGCTGGCTGGTTGTCTTCTGCGGTCGAGAAGATTTCCTTTTTCTGCACCGGCACCGTGGTGTTCCGCTCCACCAGTTTGGTCATCACCCCGCCCAGGGTTTCGAGGCCCAAAGACAGCGGGGTTACATCCAAAAGCAGGACATCATGCACTTCACCGGTCAGCACCCCAGCCTGGATTGCCGCGCCTACCGCGACCACCTCGTCCGGGTTCACCGACATATTCGGCTCCTTGCCCCCGGCCAAGTTCCGTACCAGGGCCTGCACCGCCGGAATGCGGGTGGAACCCCCGACCAAAATGACCTGATCGATTTCCCCGGTCGCGACCTTGGAGTCCGCGATGGCCGATTTCACCGGTTGGGTGGTCCGCTCCACCAGGTCGCGGGTCAGCTCCTCGAACTTCGCCCGGGACAGGGTCATCTCCAGGTGCTGCGGCCCGTCCTGATTGGCGGTGATGAAGGGGAGGTTTAAGCTCGCCTGCTGCAGGGAAGAAAGCTCGATCTTGGCTTTTTCCGCCGCCTCGTACAGCCGCTGCATCGCCTGTTTGTCTTTACTCAGGTCAATACCCCGCTCCTGCCGGAAAGCAGCCAGCATCCAGTCCACTACCCGGCGGTCAAAATCGTCGCCTCCCAGGTGAGTATCCCCGGAAGTCGCCCGGACTTCAAACACGCCGTCCCCCACATCCAGCAGAGACACATCAAAGGTCCCACCACCGAGGTCGTAGACCAGTACGGTTTCGTTTTTATTCTTTTCCAGGCCGTACGCCAGGGCCGCGGCCGTCGGTTCGTTGATAATCCGCAAAACATTCAGACCGGCGATCTTGCCGGCATCCTTGGTCGCCTGCCGCTGGGCATCGTTGAAATAAGCCGGCACCGTGATCACCGCATCGGTCACTTTTTCCCCCAGATAGCGCCCGGCCTCATCGGCCAGTTTGCGCAGCACCTGGGCGCTGATTTCTTCCGGTGAATAAAGCTTGCCGCCGATATCGAAGCGCACGCTGTCGTTGGGCCCGCGGACTACCTTATACGGCACATTGCTGATTTCGGCGCTGACTTCATCGTATTTCCGGCCCATGAACCGCTTCACCGAATAAATCGTCCCCATCGGATTGGTAATGGCCTGCCGCTTGGCCAGCTGGCCCACCAACCGGTCCCCGCTTTTCGCAAATGCGACTACCGAGGGCGTCGTCCTCCCGCCTTCCGCGTTCGGAATCACGACGGGTTTGCCTCCCTCCATCACCGCCACCACCGAATTGGTGGTCCCCAAGTCAATCCCAATTGCCTTCGCCACGCTATGACCTCCTCAACCGTAATTTTCATGTGGTGGGGTTTTGCCTACCCAACTAAGTGGTATTATTCCCCACTGCCTATAGTATATGCTATTGGTCAGTAAAGGTCAAAGTTTCCCCTGCATTGTCTGCGCGGCCTGGTAATTGCCTGCGGCGGGTAATTATTGGTATTTAGCCCTGCTGGTTATTTTTGGGCTTAATTGGTCAGAATAGGTCAAATTCCGGATTCGGCTCTTTCGGCCGTCTCCATCGCCGCCACCCAAAACAGAAAAGGAGAGCCGTTCGCCCTCCTACCGTTCCTTCGCTTCCGGCATCGTCGTCTTTGGTTACGCGATCCCTTTCAGCCCGATGCTCTCGGCCACCGCCTGCATTCCCAGCAGAGTTTCGCCGATCACCTTATCCAGTTCCATCCCCAGCATCCGGGCCCCGTTTTCGATAATCCCCCGGTCCACCCCGGCCGCAAACCCCTTGGTTCCCCACTTCTTCTTGACCGATTTCACTTCCACATCCAAAATGCTCTTGCTGGGGCGCACCAGGGCCGCCGCCGCAATCAATCCGGTCAGTTCGTCGATGGTGTACAGCACCTTCTCCATCGGTTCCACCGGTTCCACTTCCGAGCAAATCCCCCAGCCGTGGCTCACGATGGCGCGGATATAGGCCGGCGGCCAGTTTCTGGCCTGCAGGATTTCCGCCGTCTTCGTGCAGTGCTGCTCCGGAAATTGCTCATAATCCAGGTCATGCACCAGACCGATGATGCCCCATTTTTCCGCATCCTCACCCAGGAGTACGGCAAAGTGGCGCATCACCGCTTCCACCGCCAGACCGTGGCGCACTAGCGCCTCATTTTGGTTATACTCCTTCAGCAGAGCCATCGATTCTTCCCGGTTTGGCAGGTATTGTTCCACTCACAGTCCCTTCTTTCTTTGGTATTCACCGTTGTTACCGGTTGTCTGACCAGTCCCGGCTTTCCCTGGCAACACTGTCAGAGCCGTACTGGATACATCGCTTAGCTAATCGGCCAAGTCTCAGCGGGCGGCCATTTTTTGCCGCCGCGGCTCCAGTTGGATTACCTTTGCGCTGGGCTGGCTGACTGTTTCGGCCACGGGTTTCCGCCCAATCCGAAACATGGCATTCAACAGCCCGATGGCCAGAAAAACAAACCCGACTTCACCCAGACGCACCAGCATCGCTGTCCCTCCGACCCAGCCTGATTTTTGTTAACGGCCGCCCCAACGGTTCGGCATTACTTCCGCTAAACTGACTATTTCTCGGTCGCCCTCCCCTTTTCCTGTCGGTATGACCACCGGAAGGAGAATTATCCGGACTGGGCGCTGCCGGTGATGGGTTTAAACTAAACCAAAAATCCAGAGCCTCTGGCGGGCAACAACACCACATCGCCGGCCCTTCAGCCAACTAAAGGATGACGATGGTGATCCCGCTGTTGGACCGCTCCTTGTCGCAGTCCTGGTACAGCTCCGGGCAGGCCACCGTCGCCGCCGTGGCCTCCGGATTGAACATCGTCCATTGCTCCCCGGGGATAAACTGCTTGATCGCTTTACGGCTCCGCTTTTGCGCGAGTACCCGGTGTACCTCTTCCTTGATCCGGCCGCCGGTGCCGTGCGAGCCATAACCATGAATCAGCTTCACCGCGGTCAGCCGCTCTCTTTTCGCCCGGGACAGTTCCATATCCAAGCGTACCAGCGCCGCGGCCACCAATGGCTTACCGGCTTCCAAGTTGATTATCCTCACCGCCACCCAATTTCACCTCTCTGGCTGTACGTGCCTTCCTCTTTCCAGTATACCCGGATCACGCCCCGGTCTTACCCCTGCCGGCTATTTTCCAGCACAAATCCGCACCAACTGTCGGCGTACTGCAGCAGCAAGGTCAAGGGTTCTTCGCGGTTGGCTACCGAGCGGTTATCCTCAACGTATTGCCCGTCGTGGTAAACGATGGCCTGGACCTCGGTTTCGGTCAGCTCCAAAAACGGCAGCGCCAGATAGATGCTGCGCACCGGCACGCTCAGGTATTTTAAGTCCGGGTTGAAGCGATACGGGTAATCCGGCCGGAAACCATACTTCTTTTGTTTCTCGGAGGGCTCATTGACCAAATACTGCGGCCGCCCCGGCATCCCGACCTTCCCCGCATCGTGCAGCAAGGCCACAATCACGCAGGATTCGTCGCTGATCCCCGGGGCCAGAACCGCTTTCAGTTGCAGCATCGTCTCGGCCA
>CAZHIT010000118.1:0-7816 GCA_964533125.1 uncultured Candidatus Sumerlaeota bacterium | reverse complement strand
AAAGATGATTGAATAATGTGTTGTTACCGCTAAACCCAAACGCCCATAAGATGACTGTATTGCTTGACCGAAGTAGGTTTAGAAGATGATCGTAGCTCCAGTCATGATAATAATGATAGCAGGGTATATTACGGCGGACACTTCGTCTAGCGTGAGGGAGTTACCCTCGATGGCCAGGGAGGAGTGAATAGTCCGCACGCGATTTTCGCGGTGCAGCTTGATGTCACGTTTGAAGCCTGTGCCGAATTCCAGACGGGTCACGATCTCCACGATTTTCGAAAAGTAGTCGGCGGCTTTTTTTGGTTATGGTATAAGGCGGTTTGCTCATCTCGTCCAACTCCCCTTATATCAGCGCCAAGAAATCGGCGAATAATTCATATCGGAGTATCTGATCTCAATGGTATGGCAGTGACTATTGCGAACTTAAAATCAACTTCGCGAGTACTTACCATAATCCTCCTGTCCCTGTATGGCTGACATTATCTATTAGCTTATCGTAGCGAAGCGAATCCTGCGGTTCCCGTTGTATCAACGCCCGAATACCATTCCCCCAAGCTAAAACTAAAACGACGTCACGCCGGTAAAAACGTAAGCAGCGCATCCCTTGCTTCAATGAAGGGATGCGCTGCTAATGTTCGCTGCAACTGAAGCTATACCGCTATGCACTCCGCATACGAGTGCTATCAGTTACTGGTCATTCACCAGAAGTTTTACCTGACCCAAATCCCCTGCCCTACTCGACCGTTACACTCTTGGCCAGGTTCCGCGGTTTATCCACATCGCAGCCGCGCTTAACGGCCACATAATAGGAGAACAGCTGCAGGGGAATGACCGCCAGCGCGGTGGTCAAATACTTGTGCGTCTTGGGAATGAAGAGAGTGTGGACGGAGTGCTTCGGCAGATTGTCGTCCCCTTCGTTGGCCATCCCGATGATGATCCCTTCGCGGGCATTGACCTCTTGGATATTGCTGACCATTTTGGCGTAAATATCCGGCTGGGTGGCGAGCGCGAAGACCGGGGTTTCCTTGGTGATGAGGGCGAGGGTGCCGTGCTTGAGTTCGCCGGCGGCATAAGCCTCGGCGTGGATATAGGAGATTTCCTTGAGCTTCAGCGCGCCTTCCAAAGCGAGGGCGTAGTCGAGGGAGCGGCCGATGAAGAAGACATCATGGTAACCGGCGTAGGTCTTCGCCAACTCCTTGACCTTATCTTCGGTGTTGGCGATAACCTTGTCGGCCTGGGCGGGCAACTCGCGCAGAGCATCAATGATTTCCTTGGTCTGCTCGGGCGAGATGGTGCCGCGGATCTGAGCGAGGTGAAGGCCGATGAGGTACATGCCGATGAGTTGGGTAGTGTAGGCTTTGGTGGAAGCGACGGCGATTTCGGGCCCCGCACGGGTGACCAGGACGTCGTCCGCTTCCCGGGCGACGGAACTGCCGATGACGTTGGTGACGGCGAGGACGCGGAGGCCTTTGCGCTTCATCTCGCGCAAGCTCCCGAGGGTGTCGGCGGTCTCACCCGATTGACTGACCACGATCATCAGGTATTCGTCCGGGTTATCGACGATGGGCTCGCGGTAGCGGAACTCGGAGGCGATATCGACTTCCACCGGGATGCGACTGAGGTGCTCGATGACGTATTTCCCGGCCATGCCGGCGTGATAGGCGGTACCGCAGGCGACGATGTAGATCTTCTTGAGCTTATGGACATAATCGGCGTCCAGCTTGATGTTATCCAGCACAATCCGGTCGTCCTTGCCGATGCGGCCGGCGAGGGTTTCGCGGATGGCACGGGGCTGTTCGTGGATTTCCTTGAGCATGAAGTGTTCGTACCCGCCCTTTTCGGCGGCGGCGGCGTCCCAGGTCACATGGAGGATTTCTTTTTGCTGCGGGTTGCCGTCGATGTCGGTGACCCGGAGGCTGTCTTTGGTGATGATGACCATTTCCCCGTGGTTGAGGACGATAACTTTACGGGTGTGCTCCAGGATGGCCGGGATGTCGGAGGCGATGAAGTTTTCACCTTCGCCGATGCCGGCGATGAGGGGGCTGTCTTTGCGGGCGCCGATGACCTTATCCGGCTCGTCGGCGTGCATGATGGTTAGCGCGTAGGAGCCCTCGACGATGTGGAGGACCTTGCGCACCGTGGCTTCCAGGTCGCCGTTGTAGTGCTTCTCGATCAGATGCGGCACGACTTCCGTATCCGTTTGGGATTTAAAGACGTGGCCTTCGGCGATAAGCATTTCCTTCAGTTCCATGTAGTTCTCGATAATCCCGTTGTGGATTACGGCGATTTTGCCGGTGCAATCCAGGTGCGGGTGGGCGTTAACATCGGACGGGCGGCCGTGGGTAGCCCACCGGGTCTGGCCCATGCCGATAAAGCCATGCAGGGGATGGGCTTGCAGCCGTTCTTCCAGGACGGTGAGGCGGCCGGCGGTTTTTTCTATGTTCAGGTTACCATCCTGCCAGACGGCAATTCCGGCGGAGTCGTAGCCGCGGTACTCGAGTTTAGCCAGGCCTTTTAAAACGATGGGGACGACCGGCCGGCTGCCAACATAACCGACTATACCACACACAGTATCTACCTCCCCTATTATTCTTCGCCTTTCCACCAGGTTCTTTTTGTCCCCGCAATCACTCGCGGGTTTTGTGGGAACCGCTGCGGCCGTGGAGGGCCGGGGGTCACCCGCCGAATCTTCCGAGATCCCCCACCTCGTCAACTTGACCGGAAAAACCGGCGCAAGTCCCGGCGCTTAGTCTTTCGCTGTTCGGGCATTGATCACCTCCCGGCATTGTATATTTGGATACAAGTTCTGCTCCTTTAATATATCAGAATTTAGTAAATTTGTCGATAATGCCCGCTCTTATCCCAGCTCCGCTGCGATGAGTTCGGCCAAGGTGTCGACGATCCGCCGCACATCGGCTGCGTCTTCGCCCTCGGCCATGACGCGGATAAGCGGTTCGGTACCCGATGGCCGGACCAGCAGCCGCCCGTACTCACCCAATTCCGCCTGGGCCTGCCGGATGGCGTCGGCAAGGCGCGGGCGCGATAGACCCTCTTTGCTGGTCACCCGGACGTTGCGGAGCACCTGGGGCAGTTTGGGCATCTGGCCGGCCAGGTCCCGCAGGCTCCGGCCGCTGTCCTGCACGGCTGCCAGGAGCTGCAGGGCGGTGATAACCCCGTCGCCGGTGGTGTTGTAGTCGAGGAAGATGACGTGGCCGGACTGTTCGCCCCCCAGGGTGAGGCCCTGCGCCAGCATTTCCTCGAGGACGTAGCGGTCCCCAACCTGGGTCCGCAGCACCCTTCCGCCGGCCTGGCGGAAGGTGAGGTCGAGGCCAAGATTGCTCATCACCGTTGCCACCAGGGTGTTTTGGGTGAGCGTCCCCCGGCGCAGGCGATCGAGACCGCAGATGGTGAGGATTTGGTCGCCATCCACCATCTCACCCTTATGGTCTACCGCCAGCAGCCGGTCGGCGTCTCCGTCGTGGGCGAGGCCAAGGTTGGCCCCCGCCTCGCGCACCCGGCGCTGCAGCGCTTCCATATGGGTGGAACCGCAGTTCAGGTTGATGTTATCGCCGTCCGGCTGGTCAGCCAGCGCGATGACTTCCGCCCCCAGACGCCGCAGGAGGGCCGGAGTAATCTCGGAGGCCGCACCGTTCGCGCAGTCGACGACGACCCGGAGGCCATTGAAGCGCCGCTCACCCACCGTAGCGGCGGCATAGTTCTGGTAGTGCTCCGCCGCTCCGGGTTGGGGGTACACCCGGCCGATGGCGCTCCCGGTGAGCCGCTTGGCGCGGTCGTCCCCTCCGTCCAGCCCGACTTCAATCGCCGCTTCCACCGCATCCGGCAGCTTGTAGCCGTCGGGGCCGAAAAACTTGATACCGTTGTACTCCGCCGGGTTGTGGGAAGCCGAGATAACCACGCCGGCGGCGGCGCCCAGGTCCCGGGTGAGGTAAGCAACCCCTGGGGTCGGCAGAACGCCAGCCGGCCAGACATCGGCGCCCGCCGCGCAAATACCGGCCACTAAAGCCGCTTCCAGCATCTCACCGGAGCGGCGCGTGTCGCGGCCGATGACTACTACCGGCCGCTTGGTACCCGGCGCCAGCACCGGGATGCTGTGATAACCTAATTTAAAAGCCAATTCCGGGGTCAGTTCGGTGTTGGCGATGCCCCGGACCCCGTCCGTGCCAAAATATTTGCCCATTCTCTTGCCTCCAATACCCACGGCTGGCCGCATAGGGCAGCCGGATACTAATCTTCTTCGCTTCGGGGCGGCCGGTACCGGGCGATGATCGCGGCGGCGGCCTCGATCCCGTCCACGGCGGCGCTGGTAATCCCCCCGGCGTAGCCGGCACCCTCCCCGGCCGGGTAAAGACCGGCGACGCTGACCGACTGCCGGTTCTCGTCCCGCAGAATCCGCAGGGGCGCCGAGGTGCGCGTTTCTACCCCGGTGAGCAGGGCCTCCGGGTGGTCAAAACCGCGGATTTTCTGCCCCATGGCTGGCAGGGCCTCCCGCAGCGTGACGGCCACCGGCGCCGGCAGGCAGGCGTGCAGGTCAGCGGGGATGACTCCGGGCCGATAGGTCGGCCGGACCAGGGTCCCGAAGTTCCCACTCGTCTTGCCCTTCAGAAAATCTCCCACCGTTTGGGCCGGGGCCTTATACCCGCCGCCCCCGAGCGTAAACGCCTTGCTCTCCCACTGCCGCTGAAACTCCAGCCCGGCCAGGGGCCCCGGTCCGGGGAAGTCCGGCGGGCTGACGGTGACTACCACCGCGCTGTTCGCGATCCCGCTGTCGCGGGCGTAGTTGCTCATGCCGTTGGTAACCACCCCACCCGCCTCGGAAGCGGCGCCGATAACATAGCCGCCCGGGCACATACAGAAGGTGTAGGCCGCCCGCTGCTGCTGCCGGCTCTGGTGCACCAACTGGTAATCGGCCGCCCCCAGACGGGGGTGACCGGCCGACTGGCCGTACTGGGCCCGGTCGATCAGGTCCTGCGGATGCTCCACCCGGACGCCCATGGCAAAGGCCTTCGGCTCCAGGTGCACTCCCCGGCGGTGCAGCAGGGCGTAAATATCTCGGGCGCTGTGCCCGGTGGCTAGCACCACCACGCCCGCCGGGATGGTCTGCGTCCCGTTCACCACCACCCCAGTCAGACGGCCCTGCTCAATCACGAGGTCGGTTAACTTAGCCCGGAAGGCGACCTCTCCTCCCAGGCTAAACAGCTTGGCGCGGATATTCTTGACGACGGTGCGGAGGATATCCGTACCGATATGGGGTTTGGCGTCGTAGGCGATAGAGGGCGGCGCCCCCATCGCGATGAGGGTTGAAAACACATACCGGCTCCAGGGGCTGCGAATGCGGGAAAGGAGCTTACCGTCCGAGAACGTTCCGGCGCCCCCTTCCCCGAACTGCACATTGGATTCCGGGTCTAGTGTGCCGGTTTCCCAGAACCGGGCGATATCCTGCTCCCGCTCCTCCACCGGCGCGCCCCGCTCCAGCACCAGGGGCCGGTAACCATGCTCAGCCAGCACCAGGGCGGCAAACAGACCGGCCGGACCGGCGCCGATGACCACCGGCCGGCTGGTCAAAACGGTGCTGCCGGGAGAAAGCTGCGGCCCGGGCTCCGCCGCCGGCGCCTGGGTATAGGCGCCGGGCGGCAGTTTCGTCCCCGGCTGCAAGTCGACATCCAGGGTATAGACGATTTTGATTTGGGCTTTGCGGCGGGCGTCCAAGGATTTGCGCACGGTGTGCACGGCGGCCACGGCCGGCGGCGGCACACGCAAAGCTGCCGCCGCCAGGGAGCGCAAATCGTCTTGGTCCTGCGGCAGAGGCACGCGCAGCTCCGGCAGCCTGATCATCGTTTTGACCTCCCAACTGATGCCGGAGGCGGGTAAGGCGGGCTGCTGCTCCGGGGGAATGCCGCGCTAGGGGGTGACCGGGGGCTCCACCGCCCCGATCCGGATGGTAAGGTTATAGACCGAGGGCCCCAGGACGGCGATCCCCTCGGGTAATTGCAGACTGACCGCCTGGGTGAGGTCCTCCGTCCGACCGGTCAGTTCCACCGCCTGGGTGGAGATGGCGTTGATGCTGTTCACCCGGTCCTGCGGCCCGGTAATGGTTACCGTATTCGGCTCCAGCGCGACACCCGTAATCTGATAGCCTTCCGCCGGTTCGCCCACCAGGCTAGGGGTAATGGGGACATTTTTCTGCGACTGGGCCTGCACGATCTCGACCGAGATGTTCACCTGGGGCGGGGTAACCGTCACATCCCGCACCACGACCCCGTCGACGTCGAAGACATTAACCGTCCCCGGCTTGGTGATGTTGGTGGTGGCGCCGTTGATATCAACCACCACCGCGACGTTTTTGACGTTGGAAATCCGGCTGCGGGCGCCTTCGACGATGACCGTGGCCGGATCAAAGAACACCTTCCCAACCGAGTACCCGGCGGCCGGCAGGCCCTGCTGGACGATGGAGACCGGGTAGTTTTGGCGGACGATGGCGTCGACGCTGACCATAGCGCTGGTGGGGGTGATCTCGATCGCTGTGGTCCCGGCCGGCTCGATGAATTTAACGGGCACCGTCTGCACCCCGGATTTACTTCCGCTTAAGTCCACATAGGCCACCAGGTCTTTGGCCGTGAGGTTGGTCATGGTTTTGGCCAAACCGGACAGTTTAACCTGGATGGTGGCCGGCTCCGCGCCCCCCAGCACCGTGTACCCGGTGGGGACGTTCTGGACCCGGATCGAGACGGTCTCGAACACTTTTTCGACGTAGGGATTTTGCTCCTGCACCGCCTGATACCAGAGGAGCGAAGCGATAACCAGCGCCATGAACCGGATAACCACGTCTTTTTCAAGCAGTTTATCCATCATGTTTTCCTCCAACGCCAGAAGCGCAGATTGCTGGGCTGGTCTTTGGGCATACACAGCGCGGTCAGCATTTCTTTCAGCGTCGTTTCATCTAAGTACCGGGTGAGTTTGCCCGCATTGGCGAGCGACAGAATGCCCGTTTCTTCCGAGACGATGACCACGATGGCGTCGGACTGCTCGGTAATCCCCAGCGCCGCCCGGTGCCGCGTGCCCAGGTCTTTGGAGAGGTCCTGGTCCTCGGTGAGCGGAAGGAAACAGCCGGCGGCCAGTACCCGCTCGCCCCGGACAATCACCGCCCCGTCGTGCAGGGGGGTGTTGGGGATGAAGATATTGACCAAAAATTCGGAGGAGAGCAGGCCCTCGATGCGGATGCCAGTTTCGGCAAAATCATTTAAGCCGGTTTCGCGCTCGATGACCAGGAGCGCGCCGATTTTATTCCGCGCCAGAACGCGGGTGGCTTTAATAATTTCGTTGATTACCCGGGTGAGGTCGACCTCGTGGAAGGGCGACAGATTTTGGACAAAGAGCTTGCCCCGGCCGATTTGCTCCAGCGCCCGCCGCAGTTCCGGCTGGAAGATGACCGGCAGGGCGACTAAGAGCACCGTTTGCAGGTTGCGCAGGATCCATTTGATGGTAAACAGCTGCAGCCAGTCGCTGAGCAGCATCGCCAGCAGCAGGAAGACAATACCCTTAATCAGCTGCACCGCCCGGGTGCCCCGGATGAGGATGAACAATCTATAAATGACGAAAGCGACGATAAGAATATCCGCCAGGTCCTGGATGCGCATGGACGCGATTCCCATCACCCCGCTTAAGCCTCCCGGCGCTGTCATTTCCATTTGTAGTATACTCTATTTGCCTCCATCTGAAAAGCACTTCGACGCCCGCGCCGAAAAACCCTCCCCGCCGGCGGGCCGCAGGACGAAAGCAAGGCCCGCGGCGGTGTGTG
>CAZHIT010000117.1:7579-7852 GCA_964533125.1 uncultured Candidatus Sumerlaeota bacterium | reverse complement strand
GGCTCCGCCTCGCCACCGGGGCGCAGGATTTCCTTTTCTTTGCTCCGCAGGTAACCCAGTAGCGGCCGCAGGAAGTCGGCCCCGGCGTCCACGAAATTCTCGGTCACGCTCTGCCACTCGCGGATAAAAATGACCGAATAGACCACCGTCGACACCACCGCCCCCACCGGCCGCAACGGCGCCACCCGCACCGAGAGCCCCGCCAGCATCATCGTCCCGAAATAGGCGAAAATCTTGGTGCGGGTCTTCTGCCACAGCACGTCGCTGCTGATG
>CAZHIT010000117.1:3495-7569 GCA_964533125.1 uncultured Candidatus Sumerlaeota bacterium | reverse complement strand
GTAGAGCTTCGAGAGCAAATCCAGCAGAATCGCGATCCCCACCGCGATAGCCGCCGGAATATACGCCGCCTCCGGGAACATCACCCAGCAAAATCCCGCCCAGAGCAGGGCCAGCAGCCGGTTCGCCTGCGCGTAAGTCTTGTGCATACAGTCCGATATCTCGTGCATCCCTTATACCCCCCTGCCCCCAGGCTTCAGTGCTGCGCCCGGGCCTCGGTATAATATATGTACCCGGACCGGCGCCGCGTGTCGTTGCTCCGGGGTACAGCCCACCCATTCGGGGGCAGGATGAGGGTATCATTTTGTGTGCGAGTGTCAAGGGGACAGTCCCTCTGGCTCTATTTCGTGTCAGGGGGACTGTCCCTCTGGCTCTCCGCCCTTCCCGTCGCCCGCAGGGCGGCCTCCATCCGGGCGCACTCGGCGGCGGCGCGAACCTCCAGGTCTGCCCAGGGCGCGTCCGGACCGAGCTCGGCCAAAGCCACCGCCACCGCGCCGTACAGGGCGAGCCCAAGGCTGTGTCGGGCCGAATGGATGACCGAGGCGCACTGGCCCACCGTCCGTGCCGCCGCCTGGGCCACCGGATTCCCTTCGGCCTCCCGGGCGGCGGCATGGCAGGCCAGGATTACCGGCTTCGCCGCCGGCAGCTTAATCGCTCCAGCCAGCCAGGCCCGCGCCGCCTCGATGGCCTGCCGCGGGCGCGCATCCCCCGGAACCTCCCTTTCGTATAGCGGCAGGATATGCGCTTCGGAGTAGTCCAGGCACCAGGCCGCCAGAGTGGCTTTGCTTTGGGTGGCGACCAGCGGGCGCAGTGTTTGCAGGCATGGTGCACTGCTGCCAATGGTTTTGCGCTGCCGTACCATACTCCCTCGTCTCCCTCCATATCAGGAATTATCTACGGTTTATCCTTTCCCTTTGATTGCGGAAAATCCTGCCCTGACCGCGAACAACCAGACAGAACGCCCCTAAGCGCAAAGCCCGGCCGGTTCACCCCGGCCGGGCACTATCTCCCTAAACTCTATTCTATCCCCGCTTCGCCGGCATCACCCGCATGGCGTTTAATACCGCCAGCAGCGCCACCCCGACATCGGCAAACACCGCTTCCCACATGGTGGCGAGGCCACCGGCACCCAGCAGCAGCACCAGCCCCTTCACCCCCAGGGCCAGGACGATATTCTGCCACACAATCATCCGGGTCCGGCGGGCGATGCGGATGGCGTCGGGCAGTTTACCCAGCGCGTCGGTCATCAGCACCACATCCGCCGCCTCGATGGCCGCCGCCGACCCCAGAGCCCCCATCGCCACCCCGATGTCGGCCCGGGCCAGCACCGGGGCGTCGTTGATGCCGTCGCCCACAAACACCGTCTTCCGGCCAGGTTGCTGCGCTGCGGCCAGGCGCTCCAGGGCGGCCACCTTCCCTTCCGGCAGCAGCCCGGCGTACACGGCATCCAGACCAAGCGCGTCGGCCACCTGCCGTCCCGCCGCCTGGCTGTCACCGGTGAGCAACACCGTCTGGCGCACGCCCAGGCGCCGCAAGGCCGCGATGGTCCCCGCCGCCTCGGGCCGCAGGGTATCGGCAATGCGGATATAGCCCGCGTACCGCCCACCGACGGCCACCTGCACCACCGTCCCCGCCGTGTCCGGCGTGACCACGTCGATCCCGGCCTGCGCCAAGAGTTCCCGGTTGCCCACCCGGATTTCCCGCCCCTCGGCCATCAAACGAACCCCTAAACCCGGCAGCTCCGCGTATTCCTCCACCCGGCTATGGTCCGGCGTCTGGCCGTAAGCCGCGAGGATGGAGCGGGCGATGGGGTGGTTCGAATAGCTCTCCGCCAGGGCCGCGGCGGCCAGGACCGCGTCCGCCGAGAGATCCTCCTGGGGGACGACCTCCTGCACCCGGAAAACTCCTTCAGTCAGCGTCCCGGTCTTGTCAAAAACCACCGTATCGACCGCGTTTAGGGCCTCCAGGTAGTTGCTCCCCTTGATCAGGATCCCCTGGCGCGAAGCCGCGCCAATCCCGCCGAAGAAACCGAGGGGAATGGAGACCACCAGGGCACAGGGGCAGGAAACGACCAGGAAGATCAGCGCCCGGTACCCCCAGTCTGCGAATACTGCCCCCGGCACGAACAGCGGCGGCACTACGGCAATCCCGAGCGCGGTGAGCACCACCGCCGGGGTGTAATAGCGGGCAAAGCGGGTGATGAAGTTCTCCGTTGGCGCCTTGCGGCTGGCCGCGTTCTGCACCAGGTCCAAAATCCGGGCGACCGTCGATTCGTGGTAGGGCTTCGTCACCCGCACCCGCAGCCGCCCCGGACCGTTGATGCACCCGCTCAGGACCGTGTCGCCGGGGCCCGCCGCGCGGGGGATAGCCTCCCCGGTCAGCGCAGCGGTATCCACATCCGAGGTTCCTTCTAATACTTCGCCGTCTAAGGGAATCCGCTCGCCGGGCTTGATGATGATCTCCGCCCCCACCGGCACCGTCTCCGGCCGTACCACCCGGAGGTCCGCGCCGGCGATTAGGTTGGCCGTCGTTGGGCGGATATCCAACAGCGCCCGGACGGAGCGCCGGGAGCGCTCTACCGCCAGGTCCTGCAGGCTCTCGCCCACCTGGTAAAACAGCATGACCGCAACACCTTCAGCGAACTCGCCGATGGCAAAAGCCCCGGCTGATGCGATAGCCATGAGGAAGTTTTCGTCGAACACCTGCCCCCGTACTACATTCATTATCGCCCGCTGGAGGACCTCACCCCCGGCGAGCAGATAAGCGGCGAGGTAACAGGGCAGGCGCCACACGCTCCCGGCCGGCAGCAGCAGGGCCGAAGCCAGCAGGACCGCTCCACCGGCCAGACGGGTGATCGTGCGGCGGTGGGCTGCGCTCTCGTCTTGTTCCCCGGTCCGCTCACTCGCTTCGTCCGCCGGGTTTGATCCAATCTCCCGGATGGCCACCTGCGGCTCGATGCGCCGAATTACCGCGCAGATCTCCTCGAACAGCCCGGACGGAACCAGCACCGGCAGCTGCACGGCCAGGGTTTTGGTCAAAAAGTTCAGCGTCGCCGCTTCCACCCCGGCCAGGCGATTCACCTCGGCCTCGATCCGGGCGGCGCAGTGGGCACAATGCAGGCCCTCGAGTTCCAGCTCCCATTGCCGTCCGGGTAAAGAAACACCGTTCAATCGGTCCACGGTATCGCCTCCTTGCCGCTCCGTAGCCAACGCCCGCAATGCAGCGCATACCCGGCGCGGTGGTCATATGAATACTTGCTCATATGTTCTACCTTCATTATACGCCCAGGCCGGGCAAAAAGCAACTGGGACCGGAAAAAAGCCCGCCAGCTAATTTCCCAGCCCCAGCATTATTCTTTGCCCGGACCCACCGTCCTATTCCCCAGCGTCGATACTGATCCATGCCCGTCCGCGCCGCATGACCTGCCCGCGCCGCAATACATCTCCGCGCCGCCGCCCTGCCGCTAATCGGCAAACAACAGCCAGCCGTGGTCGGCCAGCCACTTCCGCGGCGCGCGCCAGGCCGGCAGCAACCGTTCCACCTCCTGCCAAAACTCCAGCGAGTGGTTTCTTACCCGCAGATGCGCCAATTCGTGGGCGACCACATAGTCGAGCACCGCCGGCGGCGCCAAAATCAGGCGCCAGTTAAAGCGCAGCACCTCGCCGGTCGAACAGCTTCCCCACCGCTTCCGCTGCTCCTTAACAATGACCTTGGTCGGTAACACCGTCAGCCTGGCCCGGTAACTCTCCACGCTAATCCTGATCGCCGCCAGCGCTTCCTGACCGTACCATTGCTGAATTGCCGGTGCGACCCCGTTCGGCGAACCCGACGGCAGGGTAACGGCCAGCACCTCCCCAGCCAGGCTCACCCGCGCCTGCCGCACCCGGGGATTGACGGTAATGTGCAGGGGATAAGTCTTTCCCTGGTAGTAGCAGTGCACGCCCTCGGTAAAGACGGCGGGCTGGCGCGGGGCGGCCCCGGCCGCGAAGCGTTCCAGCTTGCGCTCGATCCACCGGCTTTTCCCGGATACCAGCTCCAGGACCTTCTCCGGCGGCATACCCACCGGCGCCGTCACC
>CAZHIT010000117.1:0-3485 GCA_964533125.1 uncultured Candidatus Sumerlaeota bacterium | reverse complement strand
CGGCGGTCCGATGGTAATCCCGACTGTCTTGCGCTGCTGGTATTGCAGGGTGAACGGAACCTCCCGCTCCCCCAGCCGGATTTTCATTTGCATCCTGATCTTCCTTTGCTCGCCGCGCTCTGGCGGTTAGTCGCTATGGGTGGTTTTCGCCGCTTGCGGGGGGTTTCCTGCCTGGGGTCCGGTGAAACCGATAGGCCCGCTTCCAACGGATCAGCGAAAAAACGCCGCCGCCGCCGCCGGGAAGACATTCGTCTCCCAGGGGTGCCAGTAATAATCTACACCGTCAAAAAAGACATAGTATTGATAAACCACCGGCCCGCCGGCATCAAGTCGCACCACCATCGCCTGCGGGTCGCCGGCATCCGCCGCCGGCGCGAAGTCCGGGCGCACCGCGCTCGCGGCCAGCAACGCCAGGAAATCCTGCACCTCCACCGCTTCCGTCAGCGCCCGCAGCGGCCGGAGGCGGTTTTCGCCTTCTATAGCCAGTATCTCCACCCGCTGCACTTTCTCCTCGGGCAGAAACCGGTACTGCCAGGCGTAAGAGTATGGCGCCCGGACATACAAGCGATAGCCGCCGGGACTATCCTTGACCGGAGCGGCGATGAGAAACGAGGACGGGAAGCCCCGCACTGCCCGCAGGATGGTGCCAGCCGGCAGGTAGGCCGCGTCCCCGCTCCGCTCCTGCCGGTGGGGAACGAAGGGGATACGGCTCACCGTCGTCTCCACCTTCCCCACTACCCGCCCCAGCCGGTCCGCTCCCGCGAGGGCCGCCTCTCCCACCGCGTGGTAGTCCGTACCACCCAGGCGGACATAATCGATGTAGTCGATCTCGACATGGGTGAAGGTCCGGCCCGGCGCAAAGGCAATAACCACTGGACCTTCCTCCGATTCGCCCGGTGCTTCGTCTATCCCGCCCACCGCATCCTCCCGTCTGGCCACCGCCTCGCCGCTGGGCGGGAGTGCACCCGCCGCGAGCGCGAGACATAGCAAAAAGATGCCAACCCAAACATACCGCCGCATCGGCTCGCCTCCTCTGCTTCTCAGGCGGCCCGCTTCGCGCCGCCGACTTCCTTCAATAATTAATCGACGCTCCCGGACCCGCCCCGGTTCCCGGCGTCTGCCCGTCCAACCCAATCTCAGGCGCTTCCCTCAGTCCCATTGGGGTGGGTCGCCGTGTCTGCCCCGTCGTAAACATTCCCCCGGCGTCAAACGGGCGGACGTTGAACCCCGGGGCCGCCGAGGTATGTTCCACCCAAAAGCGCCGGCGCCCGACCGATACTCTCCCAACCACAGGCGATTCGCTCATCGTTCCCGCGGAGTTTCGACCGCCGGTCACCCGTTCTTCGTCCCCATATCACCCAGCAGCCATAAGGCGAGGTTACTCCGCGGCCATCGCTTACTGCCGGCAAATACCAACCTTCCCCATACGAAAATGCTTTGACATTTTAATAATCAAGCAATAAAATAGTTATATGTGCAAGAATGAGCAGACAGGAGAGATCAGTTTGGAACGCAAGATGATGAACGATTTAACCCAGGGTAATGTCCCGAAGCAGCTCGTGACCTTTGCCATCCCGATGCTGCTCGGCAACCTGCTCCAGGCGCTGTACAACACCGTCGACAGCATCTGGGTCGGCCGCTACCTCGGCAAAGCCGCCCTGGGCGCGGTCTCGGTCAGTTTTCCGGTCATGTTTACCCTGGTCTCGGCGGTTATGGGTGTCGCCATGGCCACCTCCACCATGGTCGCCCAGTTCGCCGGCGCCAAGCAGTACGACATGGTCCGCAAGACCATCAACAACTCCCTCCTCCTCTTAGGCGGCGGCGGGATCGTCGTTTCGATTATCGGCATGGTTTTCAACCGTCCCCTGCTCGAACTCATCAACACCCCGGCCGAGCTGATCCCCCAGGCCAGCAGCTACCTGCTGGTTTTCATGTCCGGCATCGTGTTCACCTTTGGTTACAATGTCCTCAGCGGCATCCTGCGGGGGCTCGGTGATTCGCGGACGCCTTTGCTCTTCCTGTTCTACGCGACGGTGGCCAACATCATTTTAGACCCGCTGATGATCCTCGGTGTGGGCCCCTTCCCCCGGATGGGTGTGGCCGGCGCCGCCCTGGCCACGGTCATCTCCCAGGCCCTTTCGACCATCCTGGCCGTCCGCCACTTAAACCGACAGAACCACCTGGTGCAGTTTGACCTGCGCGCGCTAAAATACGACGCGGACCTCACCCGGACCACGCTCCGCATCGGGCTGCCCGCCGGACTGCAGCACACCCTCATCTCCATCGGCGCGCTGGCCGTCAACTCGGTCATCAACACTTTCGGTACCGATCAGGTCGCCGCCTACGGCGCCGCCGCCCGCCTAGACCAATTTGCCTTCATGCCCGCTATGTCGGTCGGCTTTGCCACCACCGCCATGGTCGGCCAGAATATCGGCGCCAACCGGCCGGAGCGGGTGAAGGAGGCCGTCTACTGGTCCAATTTCCTCACCGCCGCCATCACCGGGGTCATCACCTTGATCGCCCTCTTCGCCCCCCGGGTGCTCCTGTCGCTCTTCACCGAGGACGCGGCGGTGCTCGCTAACGGCTCGACCTACCTGCGCATCGTCGGCTTTTCCTACATCCCCATGGCCCTCACCTTTGTGGTCACCGGGGTATTGCGCGGTGCCGGCGACACCATGGCCACCATGGTCATTTCGCTCATCAACCTCTGGGTCGTCCGGGTCCCCCTGGCGCGTTTTTTAGCCGGGCAGTTCGGCATCAACGGCGTCTGGCTGGCTATCGCCGCAAGCTCCGTCCTGGGGATGGTTTTCACCGAGATTTATTACGCCAGCGGCCGGTGGAAAAACAAGGCTGTCGTCAAACACCGGATGGAGCCCTCGCCCTCGGAATCGTAGGAAGGAGGTATGCACCATGGCCCCCACTATCGACCAAGAAGTAGCAAAACAGCTTCTATCCACCTTTATCAAACTAAACAACTGGCTCCGTTACCAGTTCCACCACCAGAACGCCGCTTATGGCACGCACCTGACATCTGCCCAGTTCAAAACCCTGTTCATGCTCCGCCGGATGCAGCCCTGCAAGATGCGGGACTTAAGCGACCATTCCTATGTCAGCACCTCCAGTTTAACCATTATGCTGGATAAGCTGACCGAGGAAAACCTGGTCGAGCGATTCACCATCCCGGAAGACCGGCGGGTGGTGATGGTGCGCCTGACCGATCGAGGCCACGCACTTCTGGATGAGGTGGAAAAAGGCAATCTCGCCCACCTGGCCGAACTGCTCGCTTCCCTGACCGAAGAAGATAAGGAACGCTTGGCGCGCCTCCTGCAGGAAGTCAACCCCCTGCTGGAGTACCCCAGTTGACGCCCTCAACTAAAGGAGGAATGACCATGGATACCACCAACTCCGCTCCGGCTAAGCGGATGCTTTCTTTCCGCTGGATTATCTTCTGGCTTCTCTCCGGCGCTTATATGCTGGTGGCCTTC
>CAZHIT010000116.1:2945-7934 GCA_964533125.1 uncultured Candidatus Sumerlaeota bacterium | reverse complement strand
TCCGTTTTCTGGTCTGTATCTTGGGCATGGGGATATGCCAATAGAGAAAGCCATGCATGAGTATCGGTATGCTTATAGCGGCAATAACGCAGTAACATTGATGAAGCCACCAACTGGATCCTTACCAGTTGAAGCCGTGACTCCATCCGTCGCGTCTCTATTTGAGCGTGCATTTGCCGATCATGGGACGAACTATTCACTTCGTCCAAGCGCAGCAGAGTGGGTGCAAGCTCTGGACGGACTGAAAAAAGAGCTAAAAAAATGTAATCATAATCGGGCTCACATCCACTACCGGTACAGGATTGCCTGCCCATGGTGTGAAATGGAGGCAATCGCAGGTGTGGATTTTTTTGGCTTTATTGCCGCATCAGTAACTGGTCAGACTCCTTCATTCCAAATAAATGATATTTGGGAAGAAATATGTAAAGTTAAGATTCCTGCTCGCGGGGCTGGCTTACCAACTCAAGGTTCTTATAAAGCTCAACCCTCAGAGAAGGCGGTGCAATATCGTAAGGCTAAGGATCGCAACCAGAGTATTGGTGTTATCTTAATTTTGGTCTTTGGCATACTGGCATTGGTTTTGCACTTGGAGGGATTCGGGTTTTTATGGGCGGCTATACCATACGCACTGTGTTATTCTAGACTGATTAATACAGAGGTTTATTCGGTAGAGAAAGAAATCAGGGAAAGGTGGACACAATGCCAAACCCAATCAGCGCGATTGTTATCCCAGTGGGATGATCCTGTTTTAGACAGAGCCTATAATGAGACATTTAAGCAGTTACTGCATGCAAGAAACATGTATTGTGATTTGGCCAGACTGCGTCAAGAGAAAATAAGGAATCTTGAGAGTAATTTAAGGAAGCACCAATTATCTTTACATTTGGATAAGTATAGAATTCAAAATGCAACCATAGCAGGAGTTGGGCCCGTGAGAAAAGCGACTCTACTATCATATCAAGTTGAAACGGCAGCGGATATCGACCCCGTCACCATTGGAAATATTCCAGGGTTTGGGCCCACAATTACTGGTAACTTAGTCAAATGGAGAAAAGACCGCGAAAAGAGCTTTGTTTTTAATCCTAAGCGAGGTGTTGATCAATCGGATATTGCAAAGGTAGACAGAGACATTAACAACATAGCAACATCCTGCCAATCTACTCTTACAACCGGGTTGGTTAAGCTTCAACAAATAGTTAAACAATACGAAGCTTATCAAAACCAACTAAAGCCAGAGATAGATAAATCAATGCAAGAGTTGGCTCAGGCGGAGGCAGATTACCAGTTGCTTTAATAGCACTTTAATGGTTTATGCATCATATACGCAGGACAGCTTTAGTATTGTTGGAAATACTCTGCCTGACAGAAATATGCCTCGCCCCGCAACCACCGATTCTGTCGCACAGGAGGTATCGCCCATGCACACCCGGGCCACCCACCTGCTGCAGCAAATGCTGGGCTCAGACGCCCAATTCCACCCCGGCCAATTGGAGGCGATAGGCTCGATCCTGGCCCGCAAACGCACGCTCATCGTGCAGCGCACCGGTCGGAGCAAGAGCGTGGTTTATTTCATCGCCACGAAGCTGCTACGGGAAAGCGGCGCGGGGCCGGCCCTGAGGGGGCGTGTGCAGAACAGCCAATCATATGTAATGCCACTGGGCAAACCTGTTACTATACCCACTCCAATGCAATAAACAGGTAACATCCGGTTACCCTATGCAACTCTGCGAAAGTGCAAACTATCTCCTCCGTTGCCTTTGCCAGCTTGCTTACCACCGCCGCTACCGCCGCTGAATTATGCATTTACTTTTTAACTGCTTGAAGCATATGCCAAGGTTGATTTTACTTTCAGTAAGTTTGAGCAAGAGTACGTGGTTGTTTTCGATTAGAAAATAGTGGGCTTATAGCACAAAGCAAAAGAGGTTCCTCTCTATCCCACCCCCAACCCCTGCCACCAAAGCTTACCGCTTTCGGCCCGGGGGTGGTTTTCTTTTCGCAGCAACCGTTCATACTGCCTACGCCCCATCCCTTCAATTCAACAAAACATTTTGTGGTATAATACCTTTGACGACTAGTCTATCGCCAGGGAGGAATGTCATATGGCCTATACCACGCGGCTCACCCAGGGCGTGGCCATACTCGCGAGCGACACCCAAATCATCACCGATGTGCCGTCCGTGCTCGATCTGATGGCGACAACTGCTTACGAGTACAATGTCACGAAGCTCGCCATCCCCCAAACCGCGATCAACCCGGACTTCTTTAAGCTGTCCACTGGCTTTGCGGGTGAGGTGGCCCAGAAGATCGTGAACTACCGGTACCAACTGGCGATAATCGGCGACTTCTCCGCCTATACCAGCAAGCCGTTGAACGACTATATGGGCGAGTGCAACCGGGGCCGGCACCTGTGCTTCGTGGCGGACGAGGCGGCGGCGCTGGCGTGGCTGAACCGATGAGCGCGGGGGCAAGGGTGAATCCGGCACTGGACGCGACAGGGGAAGCCATCCGGCAGATAAAATCCGCCATCGGTAAATGCGAGAAGGCGCGCACCATACTGAAGGAAGGCAGTGCGTCCCGGCAGTGGGTGGACCGCCAGTTATCGGCTTATTATCTGGCCGTGGCGCTACTATCTGGCCAGAGCGGGGAAACGGTGCCCAAGCCGGAGCGAAGCGTGGCGGATCTATCCCGGGCGCGGGAGACCTTCGAACTGCTCACCCACAAGTGCGCCGCCCTGCTACCGAAGTTCCCGGACGGCAGTCCGCAAAAGACGCTGGCGGTGCGGCGCCTGGCGGCGTTTCGGTTGGCGTCGGAGCATATAGAAGAAGAGATAGCGGGAGAAGCAGACCAGAGCGTGAATGGCAACGGCCGGAGCGACGAATCCGACACTGAATAATCGTCCACCGGAAGGGGTGTTACTATGTGGAAGTGTCCATCCTGCGGGCGCGAGTTCGCGAACGCGGAGCAGAGCCATTTTTGTGGGAATACCGACACGGTGGATGCCTATATCGCCGCTCAGCCGGCGGAGGTGCAGCCGCGGCTACAAGCCGTCCGCGCTGCGATCCGGGCCGCCGCACCGGAGGCGACAGAGAAGATGGCGTGGCAGATGCCGACATATTGGCAGGGCGAGAACCTGGTGCACTTCGCCGCCTTTAAGCACCACCTGGGCTTTTACCCGGGCGGGGAGGTGACGGGTGTGTTTGCCGAGCGCCTCTCGGGTTACCAGGTGAGCAAGGGCTCGATCCGGTTTCCGCACGCCCAGCCGATGGATCTCACACTGGTCTCTGACATCGTGTACTGGCGGGTGGCGCAGGTGCAGCGCGGCCGGACTTCCGCCGCAGTGGCGGCGCCCCGGCCCCGGTTCCCGCTGCCGGACTTCGTCGCGGCGGCGCTCGAGCAGGAGGGCCTGTGGGAGCAGTACCGGGCCCGGCCGCCTTACCAGCAAAACGACTATGTGGCATGGATCAGCCGGGGCCAGCGGGAAGTGACGCGGCAAAAGCGCCTGGGGCAAATGCTGGCGGAGCTGCGGGCGGGTCAGGGATATATGGGCCAGGCGTATACACCGAAGGAATGAGCGGCGGCGGGGACAGGTGCGCGAATGGATTCCTTCCGGCCTGGCCCAATGCGTGCGTCATCAGCTTCTTAGCCGAGTGAAAGTAGGGCGGCTGGGGTTTTTTTTCTGTCCCCATGGCGGGACTGCACCGGACGATCCGTACAGACCGGGATAATGCAAGCAGCCGCAACTAAAACTATCGCCGGAGATAAGTTATTGACGGTGTTGGCAGGACGCCGCCAGAGTTCAGCTAAACCAAAATTCTTCGGACGAGCAAGAAGCAAGTACCGCAGAGGCGAGAGGGGGGCAACCGATGGAAGAATACATCCTGGACTTATCCGAGCTCGACGCCGATAGCCTCACGTTAGCCGGGGGGAAGGCCGCGAACCTGGGGGAACTGACCCGGATCCCCGGGGTTAGCGTACCGGCCGGCTTTTGCCTGACGGCAGACGCCTTCCGCCAGGTCGTCGGGGCGGCGCCGGCGGTGCGTGAGCTGCTGGCGCAGATAGCGTCTGTTCCGGCAACGGAGCGGGATCGGATCGCCGCGCTCAGCTCCGAGCTCCGCTGGGTGGTCGAAGCGATCGCCATCCCGCCGGCCCTGGTTGCGGCACTCGAGCGCCGCCTGGCCCGGATGGGAACCGCTGACTCGGCTTGGGCCGTCCGTTCCAGCGCCACGGCTGAGGACTTACCGACGGCCTCGTTTGCCGGTCAACAGGATAGCTACCTGAACAGCATTGGCCCAGCGGCCGTCCTGGAGAATATCCGTCGCTGCTGGGCCTCGCTCTATACCGAGCGGGCGGTGCTCTACCGCCGCCAGAACGGCTTGGACGACCGGGAAGTCAGCCTCGCGGTGGTCGTCCAGAAGATGGTCTTCCCCCAGGCAGCCGGGATAATGTTTACCGCCGACCCGGTCACCGGTAACCGGCAGGTCGTCGCCATCGACGCTGGCTTTGGGCTGGGGGAAGCCATGGTCGCCGGCCGGGTAAACACCGACCTGTACCGGGTGCGGGATGGTGAAGTGGTTGAGCAGCGCATCGCCGTCAAAGCGCAGATGGCGGCACCCCGGGCGGGTGGCGGAACGCAGCTATTGGCGGTAGAGGCGGGTCGGCAGTCCGTAGCAGTGCTGACCCCGGAGCAGATAATCCAGCTTGCTGACCTCGGGCGGCGGATCGAAGCGCATTTCGGCTCGCCCCAGGACATCGAATGGGCCCTCGCGGACGGTGTCTTCCATATCCTCCAGAGCCGGCCGATTACCACGCTCTTCCCGGTCCCGGCGACGGAGGCCCCGGGGCTTAGGGTCTACGTTTCCACCGGCCACCAGCAGATGATGACCGACGCCATGAAGCCGCTGGGACTGTCATTCTTCTTGCTGACCACCCGTGCGCCGATGCGCACCGCCGGCGGGAGGCTCTTCGTCGATGTTACTCCGCTGCGCGCGT
>CAZHIT010000116.1:1117-2935 GCA_964533125.1 uncultured Candidatus Sumerlaeota bacterium | reverse complement strand
CTAATCCGGCGACCCGCGACCAACTGATCGAGACCTTTGCCAGCGCCGAACCGCTCATCCAGGACGCGCTCCGCACGGTCGTCCGTCGCAACCTGGTGCCTCTGACCGCACCGGCTAGCTTTGCGCCGCCAGTAATCATGCCGCCGGTCCCCGGCGTCCCGGCCAGCGCGGCGGACCTGCGGCAGCGGAGTGAGGCTAACTACCAAGCGCTGAAGACGAAGATTGAAACTCTTTCCGGGCTCGCGCTCATCGACTTCATCCGCGACGATTTGGTGAACCTGAAAACCGAGCTGTTTGACCCGGACAGCCTGGGCCTGATCCTGGCAGCGATGCGCTCGGCCGCCTGGCTGAACGACCGGATGCACCAATGGCTGGGGGAGAGCAGCGCAGCCGATACCCTGGTGCAGTCCGTCCCCGACGATATTACGGCCGAGATGGGTTTGGCGCTTTTGGACGTGGCCGATGTTCTGCGCCCGCACGCGGAGCTTGTTGCCTGGCTCTCTGCGGCTCCGGGGAACGATTTTCTGGCCGGGCTGGAGCGGTTCCCGGGCGGGGCAGCGGTCCGGGCCGCGATTATGGATTTCCTCGCGCGGTACGGGATGCGCGGCACCGGCGAAATCGATATCACCCGGAGCCGGTGGAGCGAGGCGCCGGCCACTCTGCTCCCGGTGCTCCTGAGCCACGTCCGCAACTCTGCCCCGGGCGCCGCCGCTCAGCGGTTCGCCCAGGGTTGGCAGGCGGCGCAGCGCAAAGAGGCGGAGCTACTGGCGCGCCTATCAGGCTTGCCGGAGGGGGCGGCCAAAGCCGCCGAGACCAAAGCTATGATCGACCTCCTGCGCCGCAGCAGCGGTTACCGGGAGTACCCGAAGTACGCCATGATCCGCCGTTACTTCCTCTATAAGCAGGCCCTGCTGCGCGAGGCCGAAGCCCTTGTCCGGGTGGGGGTGATCTCCGACCGGGAGGACATCTACTACCTCACCTTTCCCGAACTGCGGGAGGCGGTGCGCACCGGACAGGCGGATGGCCGGCTGATCGAACAGCGCCGCGCCGATTACCAGGCCTTTACCCGTCTTACCCCGCCCCGGGTGATCACCTCCGAAGGCGAGATCATCACCGGCGAGTACCGGCGCGAAGGTCTGCCGCCCGGCGCTTTGGTCGGCCTTGCGGTCTCGGCCGGCGTGGTGGAAGGCCGGGCCAGGGTGATCACCCGCCTGGAAGATGCTCACCTCGCGGCCGGCGATGTCCTGGTCACTACCTTCACCGACCCGAGCTGGACTCCCTTGTTTGTCGCTGCGGCGGGGCTGGTGACCGAGGTCGGTGGGCAGCACACGCACGGGGCAGTGATCGCCCGCGAATACGGCCTGCCGGCGGTGGTCGGCGTCGGGAAGGCTACCCACCTCATCCGGGACGGCCAGCGTATCCGGGTGAGCGGCACGGAAGGCTATGTCGAGATATTGCAGGAGTAAGTGCAGCCGATGGGGGGAGAGGGTTCCATGCCGATCGAAGCGATTGTCGCGTCCCTGGTGACAGTACCCGGAGTCAGGGCCGTCGCCCTGGGCGGGTCGCGCAGCCGGGGGGAAGCCGGCGCCGGTTCCGACTGGGACATTGGCGTCTATTATGGCCCGGAGCCCCTGGCAGTGGACGCGCTCGCCCGGGCCCTCGCGGCCATAGACGACGGGCACAAGGCTGATTTGCTGAATCCGCCGGGAGCCTGGGGGCCATGGATCAACGGCGGTGCCTGGTTGACGTGCGGCGGGGTGCCGGTGGATGTTCTGCTGCGGGACTTGGCCAGGGTGGAAGCGGTTCTGGCGGACTGCG
>CAZHIT010000116.1:0-1107 GCA_964533125.1 uncultured Candidatus Sumerlaeota bacterium | reverse complement strand
CTGCGTCGCCGGCCGGGTCACCATCGACTATCAGGTGGGGCATCCCTTTGGGCTTGTGAACGCCATCTATGCCGCTGAGATCCACTACGCCCAAGTTCTCTGGCAGGACGATTCCCGGCCGCTAACGCGGATGAAGGCGCTCCTTTACGCTGATGGCGAATACCCTCCCCGGCTGCAGACGGCGCTCGTCCAGCGCTTTCTGTGGGAGGCGTGGTTTTCGCTGGCGTGCAGCCGGAAGGCGGCGTTCGGGGGCGATGGGCACTACGCGGCGGGCTCGGTCTTTCGGTCGGTCGGCGCCCTGGTGCAGGTGCTGTACGCCTTAAACCAGCGGTATCTGATGAACGAGAAGGGCGCGCTGCGCCAGGTGGAGCGTTTGGTCGTGAAACCGGCAGCGATGGAGGAACGGGTCAACCGGGCCTATGAGTTGCTCGCCGCCCGGGAGGCAGCCCCGGCCTACGCTATTCTGGATGCTTTGCTCGGCGAAGTCCGGGTCCTGACCCAGGCCATCCCGGAGTTTCGGATGGAAATCCGATGAGCGCGGACGCCGGCCGCAAGGGATAGGCGGGGCGCTGGGGAAGCTTTAGCCCCGGCCGGGGGTCACAATTTCGCCGGCCCGGCCTGGCGTTCACCTCGAACCCGCTTTCCGCAACGGCTTGACCCATACCGGCAAGCCCACCCGACACGGCCTGACCCACCGTGCCAAAAAACCAACCTGGAAGAGTGGTCCAGCGGTGGCCGGGGAGGCGGCAGTCACGGTGGGAGTGCCCCCTCGTGGCGGCGTGGCGCATACCTTCCGGTCCCCCCGCCGGGATTAAATCCCGTCCCGATCTTCTCTGCACCAAAAAACCGACCCGCCGCCGCGTTTTCGCGTGCGTCAGGCCGGTTTCGGTTTCTCCGCCTCAGCGGCGACAACTCCCGCTCATCCCGCAGCCCTGGCAACCCCCGCCGGCACAGCCGGAGCAGCCTAGCTGACCCCGCCTGGCCTGCCGCCAGGTGCGGGCGACGATCACCCCGAAGACGGCAGCCACGAGGGCTGCGACGATGAAAGTGGGTGCGTTCATCCGACCACCTCCTGGCCGGCCGGGCTCACCCGGTGCGGGCTAACCC
>CAZHIT010000115.1:0-8001 GCA_964533125.1 uncultured Candidatus Sumerlaeota bacterium | reverse complement strand
GCGGCCCTGGAGGCGGCGCAGCCGCCGTTATCGCTGGATGCCGTCGTGTACCAGGACGACGGAGACCCGGTCTACCTCCTCGACCGGGTGGGGGCAGCGGCCGAAGCGGTGAGCGCCGGGATCGACCGGCTGACTCTGCGGCAGGTGCTGGGGCAACTCCCCGAGCGGCTGCGGGAGGTGATCGTCCTGCGCTTCTTCGGCGAACTGAAGCAGGCCGACATCGCCAAACGCCTGGGGGTGTCCCAGGTGCAGGTCTCCCGCCTCGAGCAGCAAGCCTTAAAGCAGCTGCGCCAAATATTGGCTGATACCCTCTAGGCCGCGAGTAAGCTCGCGGCCGGCATTTTTTCCGGGCGGATTGCGCATAATACTGGCAGTAGAAAACGCCGTCTGCCGGCAACGGCAGGCCATGGGGTGAAAACTATGGGGCAACTAGCCAAAAAACGCCTGCTCCTGGCCGGGTTCCTGGTGATAATGCTCTCAGGGGTGGTTTTTTGGTGGTATCTCGGTCAGGCCGGAGAGAAAACCCCGGAGCGGGCCATGGCCGTCTTCGCCGCCGGCTCCCAAGGCTTGATCAGAATGGGGGAAGGTGAACAGGATGGGTAATCCAGGTAAGGCTGGCGCGGTCACCAAGCACCCGGATCAGGTGACCCGGGAGCGCTATTTGGCAGCTGTGAAGCAAAAAGGCCCGCGGGCGCCGGTGGCGGCGCACCTGTTCTGGGCCTTTGTGGTCGGCGGCGGGATCTGCGCCATTGGTCAGCTGCTCCAGAACTGGTTTATCGGGCAGGGGATGGAGGCGGCAGACGCGGTTGCCCCGGTGCTGGTGATTTTAATCTTCGCCTCGGCCGTCCTGACTGCTCTCGGGGTGTATGATGACCTCGGGGAACTGTCCGGCGCCGGTGCGGCCGTGCCCATCACCGGCTTTGCCAACTCGGTGGTCTCAGCGGCCATGGATTTTAAACGCGAAGGTTTTGTGCTGGGCATGGGCGCGAAGATGTTTTTGGTGGCGGGACCGGTAATTGTCTACGCCATCCTCATCGGGTTTGCGGTGGGACTGATCAAAGGAATTATCTTGCGTTGAAGCGGAGGAAAGTCTATGCCTGCGGTGATGCTGCCTCCGGCCAAAAAGAAGATCGGCCGGCAAACGGTAGAGTTCCATAATCCCCCGGTGGTCGCTGGGACGGCCACCACGGTCGGTACGCTTGAAGGTCAGGGCCCGCTTGCGCCTTATTTTGACCGGATTCTCACCAACGACCTGTACGGGGAAAAAACGGCCGAAAAGGCGGAATCCCGGCTGCTGCTGGAGACCGCCCAGGCGGCGGTGGAGGCGGCCGGGATTGCGCTTTCGGATATCGATGTCCTCCTGGCCGGGGACCTGATAAACCAGATCGTGGCCGCCAATTTTGCCGCCCGGGAGTTAGGACGACCCTTTTTCGGACTGTACGGCGCCTGCTCCACGGCCGCCGAAGGGTTGTTGGTCGGTTCCATGCTCATCGACGGCGGCTTTGCCCAGCGGGTACTGGCCTGTACCTCGAGCCACTACCACACGGCGGAGCGGCAGTACCGCCTGCCGATCGAGATGAACGCCCAGCGCAAGCCGACCGCCCAGACCACGGTGACCGGGAGCGGGGCGGTCGTTTTGGCCAATGCCGGGTCCGGTATCCGCCTCACCCACGGCACCATCGGCCGGGTAGTAGACTTAGGCGTAAAGGACCCCAGCCAAATGGGCGCGGCGATGGCCCCGGCGGCGTCGGATACTATCGCCTGCCACCTGCAGGATTTGGGGCGCCGCCCAGGGGATTACGACCTGATCGTGACCGGGGACTTAGGGAGCGTCGGCCGCGACTTAGCCCTGATGCGCCTGGGGGAACTGGGGTACGATTGCTCGCATAACTTAAACGACTGTGGGGTCATGGTTTACGGACCGGAGCAAAACACCAAAGCCGGCGGCAGCGGCTGCGGCTGTTCGGCGGTGGTTACTTACGGGTATATTTTTAAGCAGATGGCCGCCGGGCGCTGGCGGCGGGTGCTGCTGGTGGGCACCGGGGCGCTGTTAAACACGCTCACCTATCAGCAGGGAGAAACCATCCCCGGCATCGGCCACGCCGTTGTATTTGAAGCAGAAGGGAAGGAGGGGGAAGGGGATGCTGTCCGTCGTTAAAGCCTTTGTTGTGGGCGGCTTAATCTGCGTCCTCGGCCAGTTGATTCTGGAATACTCAACCCTGACCCCGGCCCACATCATGGTCCTGTTTACGGTTTTGGGTGGCATCCTGGGGGGGCTGGGGTGGTACGGCCCGCTCCTTGAGTTTGCCGGCGCCGGGGCCTTTATTCCGGTTTCCAGTTTTGGCAATACTATGGTACGGGGGGCGGTCCAGGGGGCGCAGACCGCCGGACTATTAGGTTTGTTCAAAGGGTGTCTGGAGTACACCGGGACGGGAATTATCGCCGCCGTCGTCTTTGGCAGTATTGCGGCGCTGTTGGTGAATCCCCGCCGCTAGCGGGAAGGAGCGACCGATTTGGACGGAAGAGAGAAAACCCGGGTGATTTTGCTGACCGACGGCGACCTGGTCGCCGGCCGGGTGGCCGAAACGGTGGCGGCCGATTTAGGGTTGCGGTGCATCTCGGCCTCAATCGGCAACCCAACGCCGCTATCCGGGTGCGAACTGGTGGAACTGATTAAACAGGTCCCATACGACCCGGTGCTGGTGCTCTTTGATGACCGGGGCAAGCGGGGTCAGGGGCAGGGTGAAGCCGCGATGGAGTACCTCGCCGGCCATCCGGAGATCGCGGTCATCGGGGCGGTGGCCGTGGCCTCCAATACCGCCGGGGTCCAGGGGGTTAAGGTCGATTACTCCGTGGATCGCGACGGTAAGCTTACCCGGGAGGCCGTGGACAAACACGGGAACCGGGACCCGAAGGACGCCGGGGTGATCAAAGGCGATACGGTGGATATATTGGATTCCCTGGCCATCCCGGTGATTATTGGAGTGGGGGACCTGGGGAAGATGGATGACGCCGATCTGTTGGCGTACGGCGCTCCGGTCACCCGGCGGGCAGTGGAAGAAATCCTGCACCGTCACGCAGAAAACCCGACCGCCGCTGCGCACCCGGTATTAGAGTGCATTTCGGGCGCGCAGGAGGAATAACCAGGGTCAAAGGCGAAGCATACGGCAAGAATAAAACCCCGGAGTGATGCTGATGCCGGATGTGAACGCCATAATTCATTGGGTTGAGACCGTGTTTATGCCCTACAACGCCTTGGGGTTGTTTGTTCTCTCCTTTATCGAATCGTCTTTCTTCCCGGTTCCCCCGGACGTGCTCCTCATCCCGCTTGCGCTGCGGCGTCCGGAGCAGGCCCTGGATTTAGCCTTCATTACCAGCGCCGGCTCGGTCCTGGGCGGGGCGTTCGGGTATTGGCTGGGGAAGGTGGGCGGCCGTCCGATCCTGCGGCATTTCGCTTCCGAAGGGCGCATCGATTCGATTGCCGGGCTGTTTCGGAAGTACGGGGTCTGGGCGGTCGGGATCGCCGGGTTTACTCCCATCCCGTATAAGCTGTTTACCCTGGCGGCCGGCGTTTTCCTGATGAACTTCCGCTTGTTCGTGCTCACTTCGGCAGTCAGCCGTTCCGCCCGGTTCTTTATCGTTGCCTGGCTCATCCGCCACTACGGGGAGCGGATCATCGTCTTTTTGACGACGGAGTTTGAGGCGGCCACCCTCCTGATCGTACTGGTGGCCCTCACCGGCTATTACTTCTTTAGTCAGCGGCAAAAGCGCAAATAACGACGCTCCATTTTGCAGGACAGGCAGAAAATACCTGTCCTGCTACGTTTTACCGGGACGCGAATAATCCGCCCGGCTTTGGTTACAATGAAACTGGCGTCCGGGATTCACTCCGGGCGCGGAAAGGAGGCCAGGCGATGGAGATCACCGTCGGTATCCCCCAGGCTCTATTGTTCTATAATTATTACCCCCTGTGGGAGACGTATCTGACCGCCCTAGGGGCCAGGGTGGTCATTTCGGGGCCCACCAACAGCCGGATCGTGAACCTGGGTATCCGGGCCGCTGTGGATGAGGCCTGCCTCCCGGTGAAGCTGTTCTTCGGGCACGTCCTGGAACTGGCAGACCGGGCGGACCTGCTCTTTTTACCGCGGCTGGTGAGCGTCGAGCGCAAAGCCTACATCTGCCCCAAGCTCATGGGCCTCCCGGACATGATCCGCCACAACTTCCCCGAGCTGCCGCCGCTGATCGACGTCTGTTTTGACCAAAGCCGCCGTCCCAAAAGCCTGCACCGTTCGCTCTCCGAGGTGGGGGAGTACTTCACCTCCGACCGGCGGCGATTGGAGCAGGCGTACACCCTGGCGGTTGCCCGTCAGGCGGAGTACGAAGCTTGTCTGCAGCAAGGGATGCGGCCGGAACAGGCGCTTGCTCACCTTGCGGGTGGAGAAACGTGGCCGGAACCAAAGCCCCGGGCTCTGACCATTGGGGTTTTGGGTCATCCGTACACCCTCTACGACGCGTACTTAAACCAGGGTATCCTGGCCAAGCTGGAGCAGGCCGGCGCGACGGTCGTGACCCCGGAAATGCTGCCGCCGGCCGCGATCCGCGCGGGTCTGTCGCACCTGCGCAAAGACCTGTTTTGGACCCTCGGGCGGCGGGTGCTGGGGGCGGCCTACCATTGCCTTGCGGCGCCCGGGATCGACGGGATCATCCACCTGACGGCCTTTGGCTGCGGCCCCGATTCCCTGGTGGGGGAGTTGGCCGAATTGCAGGCCAAGCGGACCGACCGGATCCCCTTCATGCTCCTAAACTTAGACGAACACAGCGGGGAAGCGGGCCTGGAGACCAGGCTCGAAGCGTTTCTGGATATGCTCGCTCGGAGGGGGGATAAGAATGCGGGTAACCTTTCCCCATATGGGGACGATGTACGTGGTGGCGAAGGCCTTGCTGCAGTCACTGGGGGTTGAGGTCGTCGTCCCGCCGCCCTCCAGCCGCCGCACCCTGGAGCTGGGGGTGAAGCATTCGCCCGAGTTTGCCTGCCTGCCCCTGAAAGTGAATATCGGCAATTTTATCGAGGCGATTGAGGCCGGGGCCGATACCATCGTCATGGGCGGCGGCATCGGCCCCTGCCGCTTTGGCTACTACGCCGAGGTGCAGCGGCAGATCCTGGCGGACTTAGGCTATAATTGCCGGCTTATCGTTATCGAGCCTCCCCAGGGCAAGGCCGGGGAGTTTCTCCGTCAAATCGGGGACCTGACCGGGCACCATTCCCTTCCCCGCGTCGCTTTGGCCATCCGCTTTGCCTGGGAGAAGCTGATCGCCCTGGAGGCGGTCGAAAAGGCGGTGCACCGGGTGCGGCCCTGGGAAGAGCGGCCGGGAGAGACCACTAAGGTTTACCGGCAGGCGGTGCAGGCGATCGACGCCGCGGGTAGCCGGGCAGAGCTTCGGCGGGTGCGTGCGGAGGCCCTGGCTCAGATCGGGCGGATCCCTCAGCGGGAGCGGGGCGAGGCGGTGCGGATTGGGATCGTCGGCGAGGTCTATATGGTCCTGGAGCCGTTTTTGAACTACGATGTGGAGCAGCGGCTGGAGGAAATGGGGGTGGAAGCAAACCGCTCCATCTTCCTCGGGGAATGGGTCCACTCCCACCTGCTTTTGGATGCCCTGCGCTTGCGGGGCGGGCAGGATATCGCCCGGGCGGCGCAGCCGTACTTAAACCATTTCGTCGGCGGTCATGGGCTGGAGACGGTGGCCCAGACGGTGCTCTACGCCCAGAAAGGTTACGACGGGGTTATCCAGATCGCGCCCTTTACCTGTATGCCGGAGATCGTGGCCGAGAGTATTCTCCCCCGGGTGAGCGAAGACCTCGGCATTCCGGTGCTGACCCTGTTTATTGATGAACACTCCGGGGAGGCCGGTTGTCTCACTCGGTTGGAGGCCTTTGTAGATTTGTTGGCCCGCCGCAAAGAGCAGAGGAGGGATGAACAGTATGCAGGGATATCTGGGCATTGACGTCGGCTCGGTCAGCACCAAAGCGGTGTTTATGGACGCGGCCGGCGGTGTGTTGGGCCGCGTTTACCTCCCGACTCAGGGACAGCCGATATTGACCCTGCAAACCGCCGTCCGGCAGCTTTTGGGAGAACTCCCCGCCGCAGCGGTGGTCCGGGGGGCCGGGACCACCGGCAGCGGGCGGCGCCTGGCCGGGGTGATGGCTGGGGCGGATGTGGTGAAAAACGAAATCACGGCCCACGCCGTGGCGGCGATTACCGCCGTACCCGCCGTGCGGACCGTGCTCGAAATCGGTGGGCAGGATTCGAAGATCATTATCATCCGCGACGGGGTGGTGACCGATTTCGCCATGAACACCGTCTGCGCCGCCGGCACCGGGTCGTTTCTGGATCGCCAGGCGGGCCGCTTAAACCTCCCGATCGCAGACTTCGGGAACCTGGCCCTGCAGGCGACCGCCCCGGTCCGCATCGCCGGTCGCTGCGCCGTGTTTGCCGAGTCGGACATGATTCACAAGCAGCAGGTAGGGCACCAGATGGCGGACATCGTCAGCGGCCTGTGCGAAGCCCTGGTCCGCAATTATTTAACCAATGTCGGCAAGGGGAAGGATATCTTGGCCCCGGTGCTTTTCCAAGGTGGGGTGGCGGCGAACGCCGGGATCAAGGCCGCCTTCGAGCGGGCCCTTGGGCTTGCGGTGACGGTACCGCCGCATTACGACCTGATGGGCGCCATTGGGGCGGCGATTCTGGCCCGGGAGGCGGTCCGGGGTGCCCGGGCGACCCGGTTCCGGGGCTTTGCCTTTGCCGAACAGGATTTTTCCTCCGGCAGCACGGTCTGCAGCGGCTGCGCCAACCAGTGCGAGGTGGTCGAGGTCCGGCAGGGTGCCGAGGTCCTGGCCCGGTGGGGGGACCGTTGCGGCAAATGGCAGTCCGGCGGCGGCCTGGAACGGGCCGGTGCCTAACCCTGGCATCAGAGGTGGAACCGGTGCGGCGGCGCCGGTTCTTCGCATTACGCCGGGGATATGCTATAATGGATTAAATGCCGCTTTTCGGAGGTATTGCCCATGTTCGACAGCTCACTCCTGCTCTCGATTCCGGCCCTGGTGGTCAGTTTTACCTTCCACGAGTACGCCCACGCCCGGGCGGCGGATTGGCTGGGGGACCCTACGCCCCGCTGGGCCGGCCGGCTGACCCTAAACCCCGCCGCCCACCTCGATCCGCTCGGGCTACTCATGCTTTGGATTTTCCGCTTCGGCTGGGCCAAACCGGTGCCGATTAACCCGTACCGGCTGCGCAACCGCCGCTGGGGCGAGGTACTGGTCGCGCTGGCCGGCCCCCTGACCAATCTGGCGCTGGCGCTGTTCGCCCTGGTGGTGTACCGCAGCGGGATAACCGCCTTTAACGCCGCCCTGGAGGAAATCGTCTTTCTGCTGATCCTCTACAACGTGTCGCTCGCCGTGTTCAACCTGCTGCCCATCCCGCCCCTGGACGGATCACACGTCCTGAAGGGCGTTTTAACCGGCCGGCAGTTCAACACTTATGTCCAGATGGAGCGCTACGGCATGGGCATCCTGATGCTGCTGCTGTGGACCGGCTTAATCCACCGGATTCTCAGTCCCCTGGTCAGTCTGGCGCTCGGCTCGCTCAATACCGTGGCCAGCGTTATATTGTTCCCCTTTGGTTTATAATCCGGCGGGATGAGGAGTACAAAAGATGAGTTACCGGGTTGATCTGGCCGTCTTCGCCGGTCCCATGGACCTGCTGCTGCACCTGATTGAGAAAAACGAAATCGACATCCACGATATTCCCATCGCCCAAATCACCGGCCAGTACCTGGCCTACCTGGCCTCGCTGGAGCAACTGGACCTGGAGCTGGCAAGCGAGTTTTTGGTGCTGGCGGCTACCTTGGTGTGGATTAAAACCCGGATGCTGCTGCCCCCACCGGAACCGATGCTGACGGCGGACGGCGAGCGCGAAGCCATCAAGGCCCGCAACGAGGCGGAAG
>CAZHIT010000114.1:0-8146 GCA_964533125.1 uncultured Candidatus Sumerlaeota bacterium | reverse complement strand
AAGGGCGATGTTTGGTTCGCCCGCTGCATCGACATCGCGGAGCACTGGAGAAAGCAGTAGGCGCAGGTATAGAGCAAACGAAAGCCAGGCAGCGGCAGCTGCTTGGCTTTCTTTAACTATGCAACCCTTTCCGAGCGGACGCAGATATTCTTTCACTTAATGTCATAATGCTTATCTCGTAAACACCTGTATTTCCAGCAGAGCCCCCACACAGCACAAAAGCGATAATAAAACAAGTTTATGCTATCAATAGCACCAATTAGGCGAATCCCAACTTTTTATGTCCGGTTTCTTATTTCCAGTTGGCTTGGATTACGGGCAATAACCGGCTGTACGGCGGGGACCGTCAATAACCTTTTCACCGTACCGGGGGGAAGCCTGTCCTTTCTAATGAACTCAGGGAGAGGCCCTGATGAACCACGAAGAAGGATTGTGCACCTCGGGAAATTTCTTGGCCTGGCACGGGGTACTGCCCTAAACCCGCGCGGTCCGGGGGCAGTGGCTCTGCCACGTCTGGACGGCGATTACCCTGGGCAGCCGCCAAATGCCAGGTGGAAGTCAGATGCGGAGATTTCCAAATGGGTAAAGGTTTATCCCGGGCCCCGCCGCCGCTATCCGGGCGAATCTTGCTGACCGACCTCTCGTCCATCATCCAACCATGGGCCTTTGCTGCCGCCAGTTTGCACATCAACTGGGTCGTCATATTGAGTCTCGCGTCTGGTTACCGACCTGGCCATTGGATTTGGCCGTGCTCGTATGCACATCCGAAAACCGGAAACAAGTTTTAATGAAGATAACTACTGGGAATCCCTTCAGCCGGGCTATCCCGGCAGCAGCCACCGGAGGAGAAGCTCGAAAGCCGGCTTGGATCTGGTAAACTGCGAAGAAACCAGGGCAGTCAGGGTCGATTCAACGGTCTAGCGGGGAGCAAGGGACAACGGCGGCGGCTTAACCTGACTGGCGGCTGGCCAAGCTGTGGCGCCCATTGGCAGGGATTCGGCCGGTAAGCGGAGAAATAGGCAGAGTGTCGCCACAGACCATTAACTGAGGCTTCCGGCCATAAGCGGGTCCAAGGTAAAACAATTGTTCGCGTTGGGAGGAAGAGCATTGGCTGACAGCCAAAATGAAGAGAGTAAAGAATCGGTGCTTTTGTTTTGCTTGAAGGAGAACTGCGAGCATATGCGCCATGTGGAAGCGGAAAGACTGCAGTTTACCAGCATTTTTGCCGGGATAGTCGCGGGGTCATTTGTCTTTCTCAAAGAAATAATGAGTAGCAACCAAAAGGGGCTATTGCTGATATTCCTCTGCGGGGTTTCCTATTTGGGCCTCTTGCTTTCGTTTAAGTGGGGATACACCTTTGAACGGCACCGGGCAGCCGTGAATAACATCATGGCCGCGCTCTCCGCCGATGGAATTAAGGCATCCGGGTACATAATAATCCACAGTTACGGCGCATCCCCCAAGCCCGGCCCGGACGGTACGGAGGACAAAGGGAAAGCAAACCGAGCAACCTGGGTACTCGCGGCGCTGCTGTCAACTTTGATCAAAATAATCACCCGGCCCTGCAAGACCAACACGCTCTTCAACCTGTTTTATTTTTTCGCGCTGGTACTCTTCCTTTTTCTGCTATTTACGCCGGCTAGCACCGGCTTTACGGGAGGATGGTAGCAATGCCCTACCGCTTGCTTGTGCTTGACGTAGACGGTACGCTCATCGACAGCAGCCTGGAAATAAAGGATGCTTCGGTTACGTTGCTGCGAAAAGTCAGAGATAAGGGAATAATCGTGACACTGGCGACGGGCAGAATGTTTCCCTCCGCCCAGGCTATTGCCACGAAACTGGGCATAGACATCCCGCTCATCGTCTATAATGGCGCTCAGATCAGGCATTCGATAACCGGCGGCTTTATCCTGGACAAACCGGTTCCGCTGGAGGCAGCCAAACGGATTATCCGCTTCAGCCAGGCGAACAATCTGTATTTGCAGTTATACCAGAATGACGTCATCGTAGTGGAGAAAATGGTACAGGAAACGCTGATTGACCCCGATTTGGCGTTTGCCGCCTGTCGGGAAGTGGGAGATCTATCGGCCATTGATCTTATCCCCCCGCCGAAAATGATGATCGTAACCGCACCAGATAAGGTTGCCGGACTGATGAGCGAGATTAAAGCACTACTCGGTGCAGATATCAATATCACGCAGTCCAAGCCATATTTGATTGAACTGCTGCACCGGGAAGTGTCCAAGGGTAAGGCGCTGCAGGCGCTGGCCGAAAGTTATCAGATTCCGCGCGAAGAAACGATGGTTATCGGTGACAATGACAACGACATCGAAATGATTAAGTGGGCCGGCTTTGGGGCGGCGGTGGCCAACAGCTCGCAAAACCTGCGGGATTGGGCGGACTATGTTGCCCGGCACGAGTATTCCCTGGGCGTAGAAGAGATTATCAATAAATACCTGGTTTAGCCCCCTGGGTCAGGATAGTTGCCGTATGGGGCAGAGCGCCAGGCTTAAGGCTGCCAAGTCAAGATGGAAAGGCGCTTGACGGCGGAGACGGATCAAGCCAGCGGGTAAATACGGCCTACCCCGGACGCCGGCAGGGAATGGGCGGACAGGTAGCGAAGAAAGCAAGGAACAGGTAAAGACCGGAGAGGGGTATGCCCGGATGGCCAGATACCAGCGCAAGCTTGCCGCCGACCGTGGCGGGGGAGTTCCCCTAACGGCAGTAGAGACCAAGGCGGAGGACCCGGTTCGCCTCACGGTGTTTCGGTACGACGAGCAGTCGTACACCGAAGAAACCATGCTCACGCCCGGCGACCATATCGCGCCCGGTCCCGCCCCGGGGGTGACCTGGGTGAATGTGGACGGGGTACACGACGCCGGGATTATCGCCCGGATCGGGCAGATCTACGGCCTGCATCCTCTCCTGCTAGAATCCATCCAGGCGACCGGACAGCGCCCAAAGTTTGAGGATTACGGCGACTATCTGTTTTTGGCAACCAAAATGTTCTACCTGGATGCCCAGCAGAAGAAGATTATTACCGAGCATGTGAGCCTGGTCATCGGCGCCGGCTATGTCCTGTCCTTCCAGGAGATGGAGGGGGACGTGTTCGGCTTGGTGCGGGAGCGTATCCGTACTGCGGGCAGCCGTCTGCGCAAGCATGGTGCGGATTATCTCCTCTATTCACTCCTGGATGCTATCGTTGATAACTATTTCGTTATCCTGGAGAAGCTTGGAGATGAAATTGAAGATTTGGATGGAGCCCTCGTGAGCGACCCCGGCCAGGATATCCTCTTCACCATCCACAATTTCAAGCGGGAGATGATTTACCTTCGCCGTTCGGTCTGGCCGCTGCGGGAGGTAATCAACGGTCTCGAGCGGTGCGAATCGGCCTTGTTCACTCCCGGTACGGCGGTCTATTATCGGGAGCTGTACGAACGGACGATCCAGGTCATCGACACGGTGGAGACCTTCCGCGACCTGTTTTCCGGGATGCTGGAGATCTACCTGTCCAGCATCAGCAATCGACTGAACGAAGTGATGAAGGTGCTGACCATTATTTCCACTATTTTTATTCCGCTCTCCTTCATCACCGGCATTTATGGCATGAATTTCTCGATTCCTGAACTGAAATCGCCCTGGGGTTACCCGGTGGTGCTGACGGTGATGGCATGTACCGCCGCCGCGATGGTGGCGTATTTCCGGCGGCGGAAGTGGTTGTAGGGAGCGGGGGACGCGGAAAGGCAAAGGGGCCCTCTTTGCCGCGCTGGCACTTAGGCATCAGCGCGGCCAATGGCGTGGGGCGGGGGCGCCAACGATGAGGCTTTTGCCGGTCAACGCGGACGGAAAGCGTTTGGATTATAGCCAAGGCCTTAGTTCACATCATTGTGAGGAGTGTGCGACGAAGCTCTTTTGGCCTCCGTCCCCGGTTGCCTGTTCTTCCGGTGGTACAGGAAGGACGGGGGGGCCAGATTGACACGCCGACGTGAAAGCGTGTCGGCTCGCAATGATGTGGATGGGGGAGCCCATCGCTGCGGCGCCCGGCGCCCGAGGGTCAAAACCCTCGGCTACGTAGGGGGAAAGTCGGTTAAAACCGACTACGCACAAGGTCCTTGCATCGCTCACCCGTGCCGGTGCCCGCCAATCCAGCTATCTTCAGCGTTGCCACCAAAAAAAGAAAAGCCCGGGCGGGCTTTTCTGCCATTTCACAACCAAATTCTCTATTTCTTCGGTTTCTCTTTCCCTGCTTTCTTGTCGACTTTCTTCTTTTCGGGTTTTTTGTCGGGCACAACGACACCTCCTTTCTCCGTTCCGCTCTCGTCCGCACGAAGCCAGGCCGCGTAGTGCTCCGGGAGGATGACCTGCCATTCCCCCCCGCCGGGGGGGGCGATGCGCAGTTCGTCGCCGCCCGCATCCAAACCGGCGCTCCGGGCCGTCCGCAGCAGGCCAGCCAGTTCACCGGCGGTCAGCTCCGTTGGCTGCTCCCCAATCCGGGCGTCGTAATAAGCCAAGCCGTCGGTGGTAATCAAACCGATCAACCGCTCGCGTTGCTGCCGGCTGAGACTAGTGAGCACCGGACCGCCTCCCATATGGTTATTGGAAAATTCGGTCAATTATTCATTCGTGCCGCCGCCCGTTTTTCCTGCTGCCCGGGTCTGGGAGGGAGCGGGTTTTTCGTCGTCTGGGTAACGCCCGCCGCCCCGCCGGCATATACTAGGGAGAGTGCTTTGGCGCGGGTAAGCTGAGGGAGGGGGGTGAAGATATGGCGGATATACGCAGCACGTTTTTGTTCGTGGACCAGATGACCGACACCGCCGGGGCGGAGCGGGTCGGCCGCCTGGCCGGGACCCTGCCGGGGGTGCACGCAATTATCACCCGGATCCCCCGAATTTGCGAGGTGACCTACGACGCCGGGATGATTACCCCGAACCACATCATGACCGCCATCTGCGGTCTGGGGATCAAGACCGCCGAAACGACCTGAGGCAGCGGCCCGGGGGCGGTCGCCCTCGACCACGACCTGGTAGTGCCGCACGGCCTGAGTCAGCCGCTGCGGCCGGCCGAGCCAAGAAAAAATCCGGAGTGAACATTCACTCCGGATTAACCTGATGCAGCGGATAGGTTTAGATCGCCGTGATGAATTCCTCCACCACCATCACGCCGGCGGGAACCGCCGGGACGACGCCGATACCGATATGGGTGTACTTGGGCTCCATGATGTGGGCGCGGTGCCCGGGGCTGGTCATGAGCTGACCGTGGGCGCCGCCGACGGAGCCGGATTCGGCGATGTTTTCGCCGGCGTACTTAAATTTGATTCCCCGGTCCAGCATCATCTTAAACGGTGACCCGTAGGTCGGGGAATTGTGGTCGAAGTAGCGGTTCTCGACCAGGTCCTTCGCCTTGAGGCGAGCCATTTCCACCAGACGCATATCAATCGAGAGCGGCGACAGGCCAGCCGAGGTCCGGGCCAGGTTCACCAGATCAAACAGCGACTGCTCCTGGGCGGTAAGCCCCGCCACCGGTTTAGACGGAGTGGTCGGTGCCGTCGGAGTGGTTGGCGCGGTCGGAGTGGCCGGAGTGGCCGGAGTGGTCGGCGTCACCGGTGCAGTGGGCACGGCCGGTTTGGCCGGCGAGAGACGGATGACGCTGCCGGGTGCCGGCGCGGTCGGTGCGGTCGGTGCGGTCGGCGTCACCGGTGCGGTCGGCGTCGTCGGAACGGTCGGTGTGGTCGGCGCAGCCGGTACGCCCGGTTTGGCCGGCGAGAGGTTGATCGCGCCGCCATTGGTAACGGGCGCCGGCGCCGGTAAGCTGGTCTGGCTCCCAGTCCAGCCGTACACCCGACCGGTGGCCGGGGTCTGGACCGCGGCACCGCCTGGGCGGTAGGTCAGGCCGGCGGCCGCGACGGCGCCAGGGGCGACGACGGCGGTGCCGAGCAGGGTAAGTACGAGAACAACGCTAATTCCAAAACGGTTACGCATGGCAATTTCCCCCTTCGTGTTTGTTCCGTCGGCATCAGCTGACGGTGACCACGGTGCGGGTAATGGCGGCGCAAAAAATCCCTGCCGCAGCAGGGATGGTTGGCCAACACCAAAACGATCGTCCGGTGTGAACCGAGACGCGCGCCATTCCCTTTCAACGCTGACGAGGTTAGCTGTCGGGTTCGGGCAAAAGGGTCGCCCGGCCGGTATTCCCGGCTTCACCCCCAAGTAGTGGTTCCCCCGCTCCAATTAAAAATTGAATTAAGCGTTTATTGCGTGGCAAAAGTTTATGTGTGCCTATTTTACTCCTTCGCACCTACTCTGACAACGCCGTACAACACGATCAGAGAGCAATGGGAAGCAAAGAGATGGAGAAAGAACACGCTGAGGGCTTTGTTCGCCTAATGTCGGTAAATTGGTTATAAATGGTAAAACGGGGCCAAAACAGGACCGGCCGCCTCGTAAATAGTATCTTCGCGCCATGCCGTCCAAGGCTGCCGGCGCATACATTAAGATAGAACCAAACAACCGGGCGCTCTCTGGCGGCGCCCCGGCCGATTGCAGGAGGTGCAAGCGATCTTGCCAGAAAGGAGGAATATGTTATGGAAGAGAAATACGCCGAAATGGGTGTCTGCCCGCAGCAGGTGCTGCCGACTCCGGGCCCCTGCCCGACCACCGGCTGCCCCCCCACCCGGGAGGTCGTCTGCGTCGAAGTGGTCAAAGTCTATGACTCCTGCTTCCAGTGCGAATGCATCGAAGGCCTGACGGTTGTGCCGGCGGTCGGTCAGCCGGCGCCGCTTACCGTTCTGTCGACCACCGCCCGCGTGCTCACCTTCGACTGCGTCTTTGGCGACCCGATCATCATCCCCGGCCTGCCGGGCCGGCGGCGCGTGACCTTCAACTGGACGGTGGAAGTCACCGTACGGTACACCGCGGTGGACGGTTCGACCCAGACCATCGTGACCACCTTCAGCTTCACCAAAGATGTGCCGCTGTATGTGGCCCCTGGCTTTGAGGCCCTGATGTTCTGCCGGTTCTTTGCCCAGTTCGACTTCCTGCGGGTTCGCATCGTCGGCACCAGTATCGTCTTCGACTTTGGCATGAGCCTGCTGTTTAAGACCGCGGCCGACGTCCAGCTCCTGATCCCCGCGTACGGTTTCTGCGTACCGCCGCGCTGCCGGGAGATTCCCACCGCCTGCGAAGACTTCGTCCTCGCCTGCGAGCTGAACCCCCCGAACTTCAACCCCCCGCAGCCCACGGTCGTCTAAACGGTAATCCTCCACCCGCCATAATTGCAGGCAGCTTCGGCTGTCTGCAATTGCGTTTGGGAGGAGGATTTTGGCCGGCGGACTGCGAATTTATCCTTAGCCGATTATTTGCCGGACAGAGAGGAAGATTGGCATGGAGCTTGCCCGCGCCCTGGAAGTCACCATCATCGCCGCCCGCGAGAACGAACAGTGCTTAAGCGGCGGCTGAGGCTCGTATCTGTCTCAGGCCGAGACAGCCGACCTGTACCGCGCCTATTTGCAGCGCCTGTACCCGGACCGCGTCGCCGTCCGGTACGTGGACCTGCGCGACCCGGACCTGGCCGCCTACCCCGAGGCCCTCGCGCTCTACCATGCCCGGGAGGCCGCCATGCCCTTCGCTTACCTCGACGGCGAGTTGGTGTCTACCGGGATTGACCCCTGGGACCGGCTGATGGACCGCATCGACCGGGCGCTGGCGCCGGCGCCGGATTCGGACAAGAACTAACAGGAAGTCGAGACGACACTCACCCGGCATGAAAAGGCAGCGCTCATCCGCTTAGGGCAGGATGGGCGCTGCTGGGTTTAGCTGGGGTTGGGGGGCTGGGAGTTGGTGACGATAATTGATACCGTACTCTGGTACCAATGTCGGCAATCAGTTATCTGTTTTGCGTCTGTCACACACAAAACGCCGCATACAGCGGGATCGTCTTCTTCCCGCCCTCAAAGCCAAAATTCTTAGCCGATAGCTTAATCGCATACTCCGGCCTATGCGCTTCCATATAAACGTTCAAGCTCTTGGCCTTGGTATTATCCGCTGACTTCACCTCAACCGGAATTATTTTACCTTCCCGCTGAATAACAAAGTCCACCTCGGCGTCTTGGCCCGAAGTCCAATAATAGCTCCTGTGCCCACTAGCCGTA
>CAZHIT010000113.1:0-8155 GCA_964533125.1 uncultured Candidatus Sumerlaeota bacterium | reverse complement strand
ATTCTGGTGGATCACCGAGGCGGCAAACCGCGTCAGCGCCAGGTCCTCGCCCTGGAAGACAGCTTCCGTCTGATCCGCCTTGGAATACCGAAGCACCGCTCCGAGCAGCTCCTGTACCTTATCCTTGCCGTACATCATTCCACCCCCACCCGCACCTGCCGAAATCGCGCCGGCGCCGTGCCGTGACCCACCCGCGCCGTCTGCACCGGCTCGCCCTTACCGCAGTTGGGCACCCCCCACACCCGCCATTCGGCCTTCCCGGCGATGGCGTCGCAGGACTGCCAGAATGTCGGGGTGATCCCGGTATAGACTGGGTTCTTCAGCCGCCGCCCAATCGATCCGTCCCTGACCTCCCAGGCCACCTCGGCCCCGAACTGGAAGTTTAAGCGCCGGTCGTCGATGCTCCAGCTCCGGTTGGTCTGGAGGTAGACCCCCTCTTTCGTATCCCGGATGATCTCGGAGAGCGTCCAGTCCCCCGGCTCCAGATTGATATTGCTCATCCGGATCAGGGGCAGGCTGTCCCAGCTCTCCGCCCGCATCGTCCCGTTACTGGCCTCCCCAATAGCTGCCCCGGTTTCCCGGGAGGTCAGGTAGTTCTGGAAGATGCCGTCACGCACCAGCTCCACCCGCTGGGCTGGCACCCCTTCGTCGTCAAACCCGTAACTGCCTAGGCCCCCGGGGATGGTCGCGTCCGCCGTCAGGTTCACACCCGGGGCGCCGTAGCGGTAGTTCCCCCGCTTGTCCAGGGTGAGAAAGCTGGTGCCGGCAAAGCCCGCCTCCGTCCCCAACACCCGGTCCAGTTCCACTGCGTGCCCGCAGGACTCGTGCACCTGCAGGGCCAACTGCGGCCCGTCCACTATCAGGGTCGTCACCCCGGTGGGGCAAGGCGGGGCGTCGAGCAAAGCCAGCGCCTCTTCGGCCACCCCATCTGCCTGATTCAGCAGGTCGAGCGATTCCACGAACTCGTAGCCAGCCGCCGCGTAGTCCCCCCCGAACGAGTTGGGGCTCGTCCGCCGCTGGACTTCTCCGCCCCGGACAGCAGTGGCCGCTAAACCCGCCCCGCTCTGGGTGATATCCTGCTCCGTATCGGTCCCGTCGCTATTCCCAAACCATTTGTGCTCCCGCCGGAACTCGGCGCTCGCTTCCGCCACCCGGATGCCTTCCCGCTGCAGGCGTTTGGTCGCCTCGACCAGCAAAGCGACCTTGTCTTCCAGCTTCACCGCAAAGGGGTCCTGCCTGACCCGGGTGGCGTATTTTCCCTCCACTGCGCTCGCCGGGCTCAAATCTACCGGCGCCAATTGGACCCGGGCGCTCGCCTTGGCCACTTGCACCGCCCGGCTGGCCGTAGCCGACACCGCCGCCGGCGAGAGATCAGACCCGGCAGCAAAGCCCCAGGCCCCGTCGGCGATCACCCGGACCCCACAGCCGCGGCTAGAGTGGGCCGAAGCCGCGCAAATATGCCCATCCCGGGCGGCCAGTTCTTCCTGCCGGCTTTCGACCACCCTTACATCGGCGTATGACGCCCCCAGCGCCAGCGCCTGATCGATACCCCCCTTGATCAATGCCCGCAAAGCTACCCCTCCTGCCCATCATCCGGTTCGTCTTATCGGCTGCCACCATACATCCGGCGGCGGTTGCCTCAGTTCTTTTTCGCCGCCAAATGGGCCACATCGTTGAAACTCACTACTTCCACCTTACCATCCCCGCCAAACTCCAGCACGCTGATGCCGGTATTGCCCATCAGGCACTCCCAAAACGAGCATTGGCGGTAGTGGCAGAGCAGCGCGCAGATCGCCCCGCCGTGGGCGACGACCACCGCTGTTTCGGCCGGGTGGCGGGCGGCGATAGCCGCCACCGCCGCCAGCGCCCGTGTCTGTACCTCCGGCACGCTTTCCCCGCCCGGCAGCCGGGTCGCAAGCGGATTTTCTTGCCAGGCGGCGAACAGTTCCGCCTGCGCCGCCGCGATCTCTGCTTTGCGCTGGCCCTCCCAGTGGCCAAAGTCGATCTCCCGCAAGCCCCGCACCGGTTCTACCGGAAGGCCATGCCGGGCGGCAATTGCCTGAGCCGTCTCGTAGGCCCGAGCCAGGTCGCTCGCGTACACCGCCGCGATTGGTTCCCTGCTCAAACGCTCCGCCACCGAACGCGCCTGCTCCCGCCCAAGGTCACTTAAGGCCACATCGCAGTGCCCCTGATACCGGCCGTCCTTGTTCCATTCCGTTTCCCCGTGCCGCACCAGGATTATCCTCCCCATAAACTCTCCCCCTACTCTGCCGGCAACGGCAGGCGTGATACAGCCCCGGGAGGAAACCCGGGGCTGTCCTGTTTTACGATTCCTTCCGCCGCTACCAAACCTAAGCCCTTACTCCCACTCAATCGTGCCCGGCGGCTTCGTGGTCAGGTCGTACAGGAAGCGGTTGACTCCCTTGACCTCATTCACCACCCGGCTGGAGATCCGTTCCAGCACCTCGGGGGTAAATTTGACCCAGTCGGCGGTCATGCCGTCGATGCTGTGCACCGCCCGCATGATAATCGGATAAGCGTATGTCCGCGCATCGCCCATCACGCCCACGCTCCGCAGGGTGGGCAGAACCGCAAACACCTGCCAAATGTCCCGGTACATTCCGGCCTTAATCACCTCTTCGACGATGATCGCGTCGGCTTCGCGCAGAATGTCCAGTTTCTCCTTTGTAATGTCGCCGATGACCCGGATCCCGAGACCTGGTCCGGGGAAAGGCTGCCGCCAGACGATCTCTTCCGGCAGCGCCAGTTCCTGGGCTACCACTCTTACCTCGTCCTTGAACAGATCACGCAATGGCTCGATCAGCTTAACCCCGAGGTCTTCCGGCAGTCCGCCCACATTGTGGTGCGATTTGATTTTGGCGGCGGTCGCCGTACCGCTTTCCACCACATCCGGGTAGATCGTCCCCTGCACCAGGAAATCAATCTGCCCCAGTTTGGCCGCTTCTTCTTCAAATACCCGGATAAACTCGGTCCCGATAATCTTGCGCTTCGTCTCCGGGTCGGTCACTCCCGCCAACTGCCGGAGGAAACGATCCTCGGCATCCACGGCAATCAGATTCATCTGGAATTTTTCCTTAAAGGTCCGGACCACACTCTCCGGTTCGCCTTTCCGCAGCAGGCCGTGGTTGACAAAGACGCAGGTCAGGCGATCCCCCACCGCCCGGTGGACCAAGGTCGCCGACACGGAGGAATCGATCCCCCCGGAAAGCGCGCAGAGTACCCGCCCGTCGCCCACCCGGGCGCGGATGGCCTCTACCTGGCTCTCGATAAACGATTCCATATTCCAGTCGCCGGCGCACCCGCAGACCGAATACAAAAAGTTGCGGAGGATATCCATCCCCTGCTCCGTATGGACCACTTCCGGGTGGAACTGAACCCCGTACAGCTTCTTTTCTTCACTGGCACAGGCGGCAATCGGCGTATTTTCGGAGGCTCCAAGCGCCCGGAATCCTTCCGGCAGCGCCGCCACCGAATCCCCGTGGCTCATCCAGCACGACAGGTCCGGCTTGACGCCGTCGAACAAACCGGTGCATTCGCTCAAAGTCAGGCCAATCCGTCCGTACTCCCGCTTCTGCGGACTGCGCACCTCACCGCCCAGTTGGTAGGCCATCAACTGCATCCCGTAGCAGATGCCCAGCACCGGTACCCCGGCGGTATAAATCCCCGGGTCGACGCTGGGAGCGCCCGCCTCGTACACGCTGGCCGGGCCACCGGAGAAAATAACTCCTTTGGGTTTTTTAGCCAGGATCTGCTCGAGCGGGGTATTGTGGGGCATGATCTCGCTGTAAACATGACATTCCCTGATCCGGCGCGCAATCAGTTGGGCATATTGACCGCCAAAATCGAGGACGAGCACCAGTTCTTCGGCCGAAGCCTTACCCATCGATCCTACCTCCCGTAAATTGCCGTTCTTCCTCTTAAGCTGCGGTACAGGCGTGCTCCCGGTAACGTCGCGGATGGTATCGGGCTGTAATTAATCCAATCCGCTGGACAGGCACCTTAAATTTTCTCAATTATATCAAACTCCGCCCGGCTGGTCAATGCGTCGGACCGAAGTCACCCTCTGGGCTAAGATTTCTCCCGCAAGCGGGCGCAGTCCGCCGCCTCCCCCCGCAATACCTCCAGCCCATGCGGCAGGGCGGGCAAAATCACTTCCAGGCATTCCTGCACCGCGCGCGGGCTGCCCGGCAGGTTCACGATCAGCGTGTGTTTGCGAATACCCGCCGTTGCGCGGATCCCGGCCATCGCCCGGGAAAGCATCGCGTGCGGGGTTTTCGCCAGGCTGGCCTGCCGCATCGCCTCCGCCAGCCCCGGCACCGGCTTGTCAATCACCTGCGCCGTGGCGTCCGGGGTCACATCCCGGGGACCCAGGCCTGTCCCACCCGTTGTCAGTACCAAATCAAGATTCAAATCGTCGGCCATTGCCCGGAGCCTGGCCGCAATCGGCGCCGCCTCATCCGGCAGCACGACATAATCAATTATTTCCGCCCCCAGCGGCGCCAGCATCTCTCTAATCACCTGCCCACTCTGGTCTTCGCGCGCCCCCACCGACCCTTTGTCGCTGGCGGTGATAATCCCGGCTCTAATCATTCGCCATCACCTCAATCGTATCGCCCGCCTGCACCGGGCCCGGCTGCCGCACGACCACGAATATCCCTTCGGTGGGCATGACGCAGTCCCCGGCCTGATAGTAGATGGCACAGCGGGTATGGCATTCCTTGCCGATCTGAGTGACCTCCAGGAGCGCCCCACCGCTGAGCGCTAGTTTCGTACCGATGGGCAGGGACGGCAGATCGAGCCCCCTGGTAGTCAGGTTCTCGGCAAAATCCCCTGGATTTACATCCAGTCCCTTCGCCCGCATCTTGTCGATACTTTCTATAGCCAGCAGACTCACCTGGCGGTGCCAGTTGCCGCCGTGGGCATCCCCCTCCAGGCCAAAATCCACGACCAGCTGCCCGGCCTTTTGTGGGGTCTTCCTTTCGCCCTTGTGCTCACTCCGGCAAACGGCAATAACTTCACCCTGCATGACTATCTTTCCCCCTCCCGGCGGTATAAACCGCTTTTTCCGCCTGACTTCTCTATTAGCCTGATTTCTCCGATGACCATTCCTTTGTCAATCGCCTTACCCATATCGTAGATGGTCAGCGCCGCCACCGCCACCGCGGTCAGCGCCTCCATTTCCACCCCGGTCTGCCCGGTGGCGCGGACTACCGCTTCAATTTGCACCCGGCTCGCCGCCGCATCCAGGGTGAACTCGATGTTCGCTCCGGTCACCCCCACCGGATGGCAAAGCGGTATCAGCCGGTCGGTCTGCTTTAAGCCCAAGAGGCCGGCCACCCGGGCCACCCCCAAAACATCTCCTTTGGCGTGGGTCCCCCGGGCAATCCGCTCCAGAGTCTCCGGCTGCATTCGCACTTCGCCCCGGGCGGTTGCCACCCGGCTGGTCGCCGTCTTTTCACTCACATCCACCATCCGCGCCGCGCCGGCGGCATCAAAATGCGTCAATTCCCCCGTCATAAACCGCCCTCCCGCATCTTCTCCCGCTCCAGCACCTTGCCCGTATCCCGCAGGTCGTAGCCGCCCAAGGCCGTCACCGCCCGGAGAAATTGCGGGGAACGGATGACCGCTAGCAGGTTTTGGATCGGGTCGGTGGGGAAGAGATGGGCTGGGATCGCGAGATCATAGCGCTCCGGGCTGACCGGCAAAAAGTCCAGGCCCAGCGCCTGCGCCACCGTACGGATTCCCAGGCCGGCATCGGCCGCGCCACTCTGCACTGCCGCCGCCACGGCCAGGTGGGTGAACTCTTCCCGCTGGTAACCCTGGATTCGCTCGCCCGGGATCCCCAGTTGTTTCAGACGGAAATCGAGAAGCAGCCGGGTCCCGGCCCCCCGCTGACGGTTAACGAAGGTCACCTCCGGCCGGGCCAGGTCCGCAATCCCTTCTATCCGCTTCGGGTTCCCCGGTGCCACCATCAGGCCCTGCTCCCGGTAGACCAGGTTCACCAGCACGATCGGCTGGTCCGGGAGATACTGCTCTAAATAGGGGAAATTGTACTCCCCGGTCGCTTCGTCGAGTAGATGGATCCCCGCTAAGTGCGCCTCACCCCGCCGCAGGGCAATGAGACCACCCAGACTGCCCACATGGGCTGATGACAGGCTCATCGCCGGGAAGCGCTGCCGCAGGCAGCTGGCCAGGAGATCCAGCGCCACATCATGGCTGCCGATGGCCACCAGGCGCCGGGCAATTTCGGCCCGTGGGCGCAGAAGCTCCACCGTCACCGTCTGGCCCTCCCGGTACCCCTCGCTCAGCCGCGGCACCCGCAGCCACCCGTCCGCCCGCACCAGGGAGAGCGTAATCCCCGCCCCCCGCGACATCGGCGTCGCCACCATCTTGTCTCCCACCACTCCGAGAGCCACCCGGACAAACTCTTCTGCCCCCAAAGCCGAGACCACCGACCGCGTCAGGTTCGCGCTCACCGTCTCCCGCTCCGGCACGGCCACCCCCTGCAACCGGCTGACTAGGGATTTTACAAACAAATCAAAGGTAATCACGGCCGAGACCGGATACCCGGGGATCCCGATACAAGGCTTGTTCCCCACCAGGCCCAGCATCACCGGCTTGCCGGGCTTAATCGCCACCCCGTGCACCGTGAGTTCCCCCAGTTCCGCGATTATCGCCGCTGTAAAATCTTCCGAGCCGGCCGAGGAACCGGCGTTGATGACCACGATATCCGCCGCCGCAGCCGCTTCCTGCACCCGCGCCCGGATCTGGGCGTAATCATCCGGCACAATCCCGCACCGCCAGGGCTGTCCGCCCCATTCGGTCACCAGGCCGGCTAGTACCCGGGAGTTGGATTCGATAATCGAACCCGTCTGCAGCAGCTCTCCCGGCTCCACCAGTTCGGTCCCGGTGGGCAAAATCGCCACCACCGGCCGGCGCCGCACCTTAACTTTGGTCAAGCCGCCGGCGAGCAGCGCGCCTAAATCCACCGCCCGGATCCGGTGGTTCGCCGGGAGTAGCAGTTCCGTCGCCACGATATCCTCCCCCAGTGGCCTTATGTGCTGCCAGGGGACCGCCGGGGCCACAATCTCCACTACCCCGTCGGTGGGCCAGTTCAGGTCCTCGACCATAATCACCGCATCAAAACCGGCCGGCACCGGATCACCGGTATCCACCGCCACCGCCTGCGCCCCTACGCTCAGACGTACCGGGGTCGTCTCCGCCGCGCCAAAGGTCTCCGCCGCCCGGACGGCAATCCCGTCCATGGCCGCGGCGTGATAATGGGGCGAAGAGAGGGCGGCAAACACCGCCTCGGCAGTCACCCGCCCCAGCGCCGCCTCCACCGCCACCGGCTCGCCTGGCAGCTCCGGCATCGCTCCCCGCGACTCCAGCCGGATCAGATACTCCTCCATCGCCGCCTCGGCGGCGGTACTCGCCAAAAAGACCTTCCTCCGCTGCATGGCCTTCCCTCCTATAACAACCTCACCTGAACCGTCTCTCCCTGGCTCAGCCCGTTTATCCCGAGCGGAATGACCACCGTCCCATCCGCCCGGGCCAGGGTCGAAATCGAGCCGGACTTGCCCAGCAGCGGTTCGGCCCAGACCGCACCTTCCTTTTCCCGAAGAATCACGCGTACATGCTCTTCCCGGCCGGCTGTTGAACGGACGCTTTTGCTTAAGACAGCTGACACGGTCGCTTCCCATACCGGGCGGACCGAGAGTCCCGCCAGCCGCTCCAGCACCGGCCGGACCAGGGTTTCGAAGGCGACCAGCACCGAAACCGGGTGGCCGGGCAGACCGTATACCGGTTTGCCGCCGACGGCCGCCAGGATCGTTGGTTTGCCGGGCTTTAATGACACCCCGTGCACCACCACTCCGGGTGACCCGAGCGCGTTGATGGCCACGGGGGTAATGTCTTTCGCACCGACCGAGCTGCCGCCGGAGATCAAGACCATATCCGCCGCCGTTAGAGCTTCATGCAAAACCGGCTGCAGTATGGAGAGTTCGTCCTTTACGATCCCAACTAACCGGGGGATACCCCCCGCCGCCGTGACCGCCGCCGCCAGACTGTATGAATTGATGTCCCGGATCTGCCCCGGCCCGGCCGCTTGCTCCGGCAGCACCAGTTCATCGCC
>CAZHIT010000112.1:0-8190 GCA_964533125.1 uncultured Candidatus Sumerlaeota bacterium | reverse complement strand
GGTCCCAGTCCGGCCCGGAATGCGGCTGCGAGCAAAACGGCCGTGCTCTCGGGTACCGTGGGCCGGATGGCGTCCAGTCCGGCTGCAGCGCCGCTGGTCGCAATCGCTTGCCGGATGGCGGTGGCGCTCGCGATCTTCCCTTCCGGGAGGGCCGTATCGTGGTAAGCGCTTTCGATTCGGGGGATGGTCACCGGGATGAGCGGGGCGCCGGCGACCTCGATCGCTTTTAAGTATTCGATGGCCAAAACATTGTTGGGCTGCGACAGCACCCGGCGGGCGGCATCCGGGGTAAGGGCAGTCCCGGCCGGGGTCGCCCGCAGGTACTGGGCGACGGCGGCGGCCTGGGCGGCCGGATACACCTGGCCGGTCCGGACCTGGGCTTTAATCAGCGCCTGCAGGGCGGGCGGTTCAGCTGCCAGCAGCCGGCTCAGGGGTTGCAGGAGGCCCAGATCGCCCACCTCGCTGCCAAAGGCAATATGCGTGACCACGCCGGTGGCGGCAAGGATTTTGACTGCGCCGGCCGCAAACTGCTCGGCGCTGTGAGTGGCAAAAGCGACCGGCAACTCCAGCACCACATCAGCCCCGCCGGCCAGGGCCATGGCGGTTCGCTGCCATTTGTCCAGGAGCGCCGGTTCACCCCGCTGCAGAAAATTGCCGCTCATGACGCAGACCACGCCGTCGGCAGCGCAAAGCTCCCGCGCCTGGGTCAGGTGATACAGATGACCGTTATGAAAGGGGTTATACTCGACGACCAAACCGGCGACCGGCACAGGCAACACCTCCCGGAGCTTAATTCTTGAAAGATACGCCCAAATCCTTGCTGGCAGCAGCGTTTTCCCCACCGGAGCGCCAGGCCGGCGGCGGCGGGAATATCCTTGACATTGATATACGGTTATGTTAAGATTACAGCGGAGTTTTGGTGCTCCGGCGCTTTTTTCGACGTCGTTTATTTTTTTAGCTGGAGATACTTAAGTTGGAGGCGTCGGTCATGCGGATCCTGGTTCTGAATTGCGGCAGTTCTTCTTTAAAGTATCAGCTCTTTGATATGAGTGACGAGACGGTGATGGCCAAAGGTTTAATCGAGCGGATCGGGTTAGCCGAACCGCTGCACACCTTCGAGACGACCCGGCAGGCCAAAACCAAGACTGCCGTTGCCGCTCCCAACCATAAAGTAGCCATCCAGGCAGTGATTGATACCCTGACCAATCCGGTGGCCGGGGTTATCCGGTCGATGCGCGAAATCGACGCCGTCGGGCACCGGGTGGTGCACGGCGGCGAGAAGATCGCCGAACCGGTCGAAATCAACGCTGCCGTGATGGACGTGCTCCAGGAGTGCATCGAACTGGCGCCCCTGCACAACCCGGCCAACATCATGGGGATTGAGGCCTGCCAGAGCCTGATGCCCGGGGTGCCCCAGGTGGGGGTGTTCGATACCGCTTTTCACCAGACGATGCCGAACCACGCCTTCCTGTACGCTATTCCGTACGATTTTTACCATAAATACCGGGTGCGCCGTTATGGTTTCCATGGGACCTCGCACAAATACGTGGCCGGACGGGCGGCGCAGCTGGCCGGAAAACCGTTTTCGGCCTTGAAGATCGTTACCTGCCATTTGGGGAACGGCTCCAGCGTCACCGCCGTCAATGGCGGGCTGTCGGTGGATACCAGCATGGGCTTTGGCACCGTCGCCGGGATACCGATGGGTACCCGCTGCGGCGATATCGACCCGGCGATTATCCCCTACCTCATGGAAAAAGAGAACATGACCATTAACCAAATCAACACCGTCCTGTACAAGCAAAGCGGCCTCCTGGGTGTGTCCGGGGTGAGCAGCGATATGCGGGACATTGAGGTCGGTTGCCGGGAAGGGAACCAGAGAGCGGAACTGGCGCTCGAGGTTTTTGCCTATAATGTCCGCAAATACATCGGCGCCTACGCGGCGGCGATGGGCGGGGTGGATATTATCGTGTTTACCGCCGGGATCGGTGAAAATTCCAAAGAGATGCGGGCCCGGATTTGTCAGGGTTTAGGGTTTCTGGGGCTCGAGATCGACCCGGCGCGCAACGATTGCCGCGGGGTGGAGCGGGAAATCAATACGGCCGCTTCCCGCGTGAAGGCCTATGTGGTGCCCACCAATGAAGAATTGATGATTGCCCGGGAGACCAGACAAATCGCGTGGATCCCGGTCGCGCCATAGCGCGGAGGTGGCGGTTGTGCGCATCAACATTGCGGAACTAAAGCAAATCAGCGGCGGCAGTACCGACTTCAGCTTTACCGAAGCCCTGCCGGAGATAACCTTTCAGGCGAGCCGGATTGGGTTTGACACCCCGGTGCAGGTGGCCGGCACGGTGACCAATGTCGGTTATGGTTTCCTGGTGCAGGGCGGCATCAGCGCGGCCATCCGCCTGGAATGCAGCCGGTGCCTGGAGCCCTTTGCCCTCCCCCTGAGCACCGGGTTTTCCGCCTTGTTTCATCCGCCGGGAAGTTCCGGCGCAGAGGAAAACCCAACCGGGGATGATGATTTGGAGGTATACCCGCTCGCGGGCGATACCATTGACCTTACCGCCGTTGTGGAAGAAAGCATTATCTTGGCGCTCCCGATGAAACCGGTGTGCCGGGATGATTGTCAAGGTCTCTGCCCCCAATGCGGGCAGAACCGGAACTTAGGTTCGTGCCGGTGCCAACCGGAACCGGCGAGCCCGCAGTCCGAGCGTTGGCAGCAGATGGTGCAGAAGCCAAGGGAATGAACGGACCAGTAAGGAACAAAGGGGGTGGATGAAAATGGCTGTTCCAAGAAATCGACTTTCGAAAGCACGGCGGGATTCCAGACGGGCCAATTGGCGGTTGACGGCGCCGACTCTGACTGACTGCCCACAGTGCCACAAACCGAAGCTGCCGCATACGGTCTGTCCCGAGTGCGGGTATTACCGGAATAAAGAGGTAGTGGCCAAATAGCTTCTACCCGGGAGATCAGGTTAATCGCCTGATCTCCTTTATTTTCCTTGCCAACCCGGCCAGGTTTTGCTATACTCTGTCTTAGCAGCAACTACTAGGACGTGGTGCTACTAGTAAACCGGGTGGTGGAATAAGTGGAGTACCGGCCCAAGAAAGAACGGCAGCAGCGCCTGCAGGAACTGCTGCGGGTGAATCCCTTCAGTACCGATGAGGCGTTGGCCCGGTCTTTTGGGGTGAGCGTGCAGACGATTCGTTTGGATCGTCTGTCGCTGAACATCCCGGAGCTGCGGGAAAGAACCAAGCAGGTGGCGGCGCAGACCTACGGTCAGGTGCGGTCGCTGGCGAGCGAGGATATCGTCGGCGATTTACTGGACTTGGAGTTAAATCAGCGCGGTCTGGCCGTGCTGGAGACGACGGAAGATATGAGTTTCAGCCGGAGCGATATCGTTAAGGCCCATTACATATTTTCCCACGCGGCCTCCCTGGCGGTGGCGATCATCGACGCCGCGGTGGTGCTGATCGGGTTAGCCAACATCAAGTTCAAACGGCCAGTGCGGGTAGGGGAGCGCCTGGTGGCCAAAGCGGAAATTCTGCGCCGCATCCGCAATAATTACGTGGTCGCGGTGGTGACCCGGGTGGGGACGGAGACGGTGTTCCGGGGTAAGTTCGTGGTCTTTGTGGAGGAATCGGGCGATACGGAAGGGGAACAAGTCCGTGATTAGGATCGCGGTGGACTGTATGGGCGGGGACCGGGCCCCGGGAGAGATAATAAAGGGTGCGATCGGGGCGGCCGTGGCCGCCGCCGAGGTGGAACTGCTGCTGGTGGGCGACCCCGCTAAAATCGCCTCCGAGCTGAGCCGGTACCGCTATCCGGCCAAAAGAGTAACCGTCATCCCGGCGGGTGAGGTTATCGGCGCGGACGAAGCTCCGGTAGGCGCAGTGCGCCGCAAAAAAGACGCCTCTCTGAACATCGCCATAAACCAGGTGAAGGAAGGGCGGGCGGACGCTGTGCTCTCGGCCGGCAATACCGGGGCGTTTATGGCGGCGGCTCTGTTTGGCTTAAAGCGCCTGCCCGGGATCGACCGGCCGGCGCTCTGTATGGCGCTCCCGACCCGGGTGGCTGGCCAGATGGTCGTGCTTTTGGACCTGGGGGCCAATGTCACCGCCACGGCCACGAACCTCGCTCAATTTGCCGTGATGGGCGCTATCTACGCCGGGAAAATTTTGGGGGTGATTGCGCCGCGGGTAGGTTTACTCAATGTCGGCACCGAAGAAATTAAGGGGAACAGCCATATCCAGGAAGCCTACACCAACCTCAAGGCCGGCAGTCTCAACTTCATTGGTAATGTGGAGGCCAGGGATATCTTTGACGGCGGGGTGGATGTGGTCGTCTGCGATGGTTTTGCCGGCAACGCCGTCCTCAAATCGAGCGAAGGCCTGGCGCAGGCGATCTTTGCCATTATCCGGGAGGAGATTGGTTCAAGCTGGCGCTTTAAGCTGGGGGCTCTCTTGCTCCGGCCGGCTCTGCGGACGGTCCGGAGCCGTCTGGATTACACCGAATACGGTGGGGCGCCGTTTTTGGGCGTAAACGGCATCTGCATCAAATGCCACGGCAACTCCGACGCAAAAGCTTTTCAAACTGCTGTTTTGGCCAGTTTACGGTTTGTGGAGAATAATATCCTGCAGGAAATTGAGAACAATACCCTGCAGCAGGAGGGGTAGTGAATGGTTTGGTCGTCTGGGATCACCGGGACCGGAATCGCACTTCCTTCGCGTATCCTCACTAACGCCGATCTGGAAAAAATGGTTGATACCAGTGATGAATGGATCCGGACCAGGACGGGCATCCGCGAACGCCGCATCGCCGACGCGGACACTACCACCGCCGATTTGGCGGTAGGCGCGGCCGCCGAAGCGCTGGCCAATGCGGGTCTGAGGGCGGCGGAGGTGGATTTAATCCTGGTGGCCACGGTCACCGCCGATACGATCTTTCCTTCGACCGCCTGCCGGGTACAGGCCAGGCTGGGGGCTGCGGGGGCGGCAGCCCTCGATATCGCGGCCGGCTGCTCCGGCTTTATCTACGGTCTCGCGGTGGGCGCGCAGTTTATCGCCACCGGCCTGTACCGCAATGTTCTGGTGATTGGGGCCGAAACCCTTTCCAAAATCACTAACTGGCAGGACCGGTCCACCTGTATTGTCTTTGGCGACGGCGCGGGCGCTGCCGTCCTGCAGCCGGTGGAGGCCGGCCGGGGTTTTCTGTCGTTTACTCTGGGCGCCGACGGCCAAGGCGGCGATTTGCTCTCCCTGCCGGCCGGCGGGGCGAAATTGCCGGCGAGCCACGCCACCGTCGACCAGGGGCTCCACTATATCCATATGGCCGGCAATGAGGTGTACAAGTTTGCGGTGCGGGTGATGGGGGCGGCGGCGGTGCAGGCGCTGGCCAAAGGCGGGCTGACCCGGGAGGATATTGACTGTCTCATACCGCACCAGGCTAATTTACGGATTATCGAAGCGGCGGTGAAGCGGCTCTCGGTCCCGATGGAGAAGGTCTTCGTCAATGTGGATCGCGTTGGCAATACTGCCGCCGCTTCAATCGCGATCGCCCTCCACGAAGCGGTCCGGGCCGGACGCATCACGACGGGAGATACGGTCGTGCTGGTTGGCTTCGGCGCGGGCCTCACTTGGGGCGCGGCCGTATTGCGCTGGTAAAATAACAGGGGGTGACTGGATGCCGAAAACAGCTTTTCTTTTCCCCGGGCAGGGGGCCCAGTATGTTGGGATGGGCCGGGAGTTGGCCGCTAAATACCCGGCAGCCAAAGAAGTCTTCCAAACAGCGAACGAAGCTTTGGGTTTTGACCTGGAGCGGTTGTGCGCGGAAGGCCCGGCCGAAGAACTGGAGAAAACCGAGAATACCCAGCCGGCCATCCTCACGCTCTCAGTGGCGGCGCTGCGGGTAGCGGAGGAGCACGGGCTGCGGGCGGACCTGGTGGCGGGATTAAGCCTGGGCGAGTATTCGGCCCTGGTCGCCGCCGGGAGTCTCTCGCTCGCGACCGCAGTTCCCTTAGTGCGGAAGCGGGGCCGGTTTATGCAGGAAGCCGTTCCGCTGGGACAGGGCAAGATGGCCGCCCTCCTGGGGCTGGAGCGCGAAGTCGTCCTGGATGTCTGCCGGCGCAGTCAGGATGCCGGGGTGGTGGAACCGGCTAACTACAACTGCCCCGGGCAGATCGTGATCGCCGGAGCAACCGCGGCGGTGGAAAAAGCGGTGGAACTGGCCAAGGAAGCCGGCGCCAAGCGCGCTATGCTCCTGCCCGTCAGCGCTCCCTTCCATTGCCGGCTGCTGGCGCCGGCGGGTGAACGCCTGGCCGTGGAGCTTGAGGCCATCCAGATTGCCGCGCCTCAGATTCCCCTCCTGGCCAATGTCAGCGCCGATTACGTCACTACCGGCGACGCCGTCCGAGAGTCCTTAATCCGCCAGGTCAGCCATCCCGTCCTCTGGGAAGATTCGGTCCGCCGGATGATTGCCGATGGAATCGACACCTTTATCGAGCTGGGTCCGGGCAAAACCTTAAGTGGATTCGTCCGCAAAATGTCGAAAGAGGCGGTTACCTACAACATCGAGGACCCGGCCTCCCTGGAAAAAGTGCTTGATTCTTGGAAGGAGGTTTGCTAAGATGTTTCTAGAAGCGAAGGTCGCAGTAATTACCGGCGCCGGCCGGGGGATCGGCCGGACGATAGCGCTCGCGCTGGCCAAGGCCGGGGCGAATGTGGTGGCCGCCGATTTGGATCTGGTCCAGGCCGAAGCGACAGCTGTGGCAGTGCAGGCCCTGGGGCGGGAAGCGTTTGCCGTCAAAGTCGATGTGAGTAACGGGGAACAAGCCGAGCAGATGATCGAAGCTGCCGTGTCCCGGTTTGGCCGGGTGGACATTCTGGTCAACAACGCCGGGATCACCCGGGATAACCTCCTCTTGCGGATGAAGGAAATCGACTGGGACCTGGTTATGAATGTGAACTTAAAGGGAACCTACAACTGTACCAAAGCGGTGGCCCGGCTGATGCTGAAGCAGCGGTCCGGGAAAATCGTCAACCTGGCCTCGGTGGTGGGGATTATGGGCAATGCCGGCCAATCGAACTACGCCGCCTCCAAAGCCGGAGTGATCGGCTTTACCAAGTCCATCGCCCGGGAACTGGCTCCCCGGGGCGTAACGGTCAACGCCGTGGCGCCCGGATTTATCGCCACCGATATGACCGATGTTCTGCCGCCGGAAGTAAAAGAAAACTTCCTGCGCCAGATTCCCTTAGGCCGGGCGGGTACCGCCGAAGATGTGGCCAAAGTCGTGCTGTTTTTGGCTTCCCCGGATGCGGACTACCTGACCGGTCAGGTGATTCACGCGGACGGCGGAATGCTGATGTAAGTTAAGCTCTGGGTAAGCGGTAGTTTGGGAGAGGAGGTGAAAAAGTGGCTAACGATATTTTTGCGCGCGTCAAGGAACTGATCGCCGAGCAACTGGGAATTGATGAAGAGGAGATCGCGCTCGAATCCTCTTTTGTGGACGACCTGGGGGCTGACTCCCTTGACATAGTTGAGTTGATTATGGCGATTGAAGAAGAGTTCAAGATCGAAATTCCGGACGAAGATGCCGAGAAGCTGGCCAGCGTGAGCGATGTTATCGAGTATGTAAAAGAGAATTCCTGATCGGCGCACGAAAGTCCCGCAGGCAGCTGCGGGACTTTCGGCAATTTCCCCCAACTGTGCCTGAGGTTAAGCGGCGAAAACGAACGGAGCCGCCTGGCTCCGCACTCATACATTTTCCGGGAGTTTCCCTAACTGAGATGAGGAGTGAAAACGATGAGCAATCGGGTGGTATTTACCGGAATCGGGGTCATCACCCCCATCGGTACCGGTAAGGAGGATTTTGGGGCAGCGCTCTTGGCCGGAAAGTCCGGGGTAAAAACGATCACCAGATTTGACACCGCCGAACACACGACCAAGTTTGCCGCGACCGTGGATGACTTTGAACCGGGCACCTGGATGGACAAAAAGGAAGCCCGCCGGATGGACCGGTTTACCCAGATGGGCGTCGCGGGGGCCAAGATGGCCTTTGCCGACGCGAAGCTGGATTTGGATCAGGAAGATCGGGAACGGGTGGGAGTGGTGTTCAGCTCCGGCATCGGGGGCCTGGAGACCCTGGACAACCAGTTTGGCGTGATCGCGGAGAAGGGTTACAGCAAGGTCAG
>CAZHIT010000111.1:4470-8241 GCA_964533125.1 uncultured Candidatus Sumerlaeota bacterium | reverse complement strand
GCCACCGACTCTCTGCCGCTTCCGGCGCGATTACTGGTCCCCATCATCGAATACTCGGTATAAGTGTAATGGGAAGATTATATCCCTTCCGCCCCCGCCTGTCAACGGTATTTTTTTCCGCTTTGCCCACCCGGCGGCAGAAATCGCCCGGGGAACTTAACCGCCCAACATTGGGCCCTCCACCCGGGCGAAGCTCGCCCAAGCCGGCCCCAAACACCCAGCCAGCCTGACCGACGCTGCCCGCGCCTAAACCTTTTACTTCTCTCCAGCTCGCTTTTCGGCAGGATTTCCCGCCCCAACGGTTAATGAGAAGGAGAGTGGACACCATAGAACCAGAACCAGATCAACCGCATAAATGATCCGCATCCGAAGGAGGTTGCCTATGCCCGAACTGCCCGAAGTCGAAACCATCCGGCGGGGCCTGGTCAGCACCGTCCAGGGGCGCACCATCACCGCCGCCTCCGTCTACCGGACCAAAATCATCCAGGTCCCGTCCCCGGACGAGTTTGTCCACCTGATCCCGGGCCGGACCATCACCGCCATCAACCGCCGGGGGAAATACCTCATCTTCACCCTCTCCGGCGGCTACGCCATGGTTGCCCACCTGCGCATGACCGGCCAGTTCAACTATTGTCCGGCCGACACTCCCCTAGTCAAAGCCACCGTCGTCGTCTTCAACCTCGATAATGGCTGGGACCTCCGCTTTGTGGAGCCCCGCGGCTTTGGCGTGCTCTACCTGCTGCCGGAAGCGGACCTTGACACTGTCCCCGGCTTAAACCGCCTGGGTCCGGAACCGCTCAGCCCCGATTTTACCCCTGCTTATCTGGCCCAGGTACTTTCCAATAAAAAAGCCACGATCAAATCGCTCCTCCTCAACCAGGACCTGATCGCCGGGATCGGCAATATCTACGCCGACGAGAGCCTGTTTCGCGCCGGCATCCACCCGGAGCGCATTGCCGCTTCGCTGACCCCGGCCGAAATCGAGGCCCTCTGGCAGGCCATCCGGACCGAACTCGCCGCCGGCATCGAGCACCGCGGCACCTCCGTCCAAAGCTACTTCGACGTCGACGGCCGCAAGGGCAGTTACCAGGAACTTCTCAAAGTCTACCGGCGCACCGGCCAACCCTGCCCCGTCTGCGGCACCCTCATCAGCCGGATCAAGGTTGCCGGCCGCGGCACCCATTTCTGCTTCCACTGCCAGCACTAACCTTGGCGTGCCGCCTGTACCGCCTGGCGCTTGGCCTCGGACAGCGACTGCCAGAGATAGAAATTAGCGTAGCTCCGCCACCCGGACCAGTTCTCCCCCAGCTCCCGCACCTGGGCTTCGGTTGCCTGCTTCGGCATTTGGTAGCCGGCGGTCACCGCGTTACGCAGGCCGATGTCGGCAGCGAGCAGCACGTCCGGATGCCCCAGCCCCCGCAGCAGGCAGTACTCCGCCGTCCACCGCCCAATCCCCCGGCAGGCCGTTAGACGCTCGATCACCGCGTCCGCACTGATCCCGGCCAAACTGGGCAGGTCCAGTTCCCCGCCCGCCACCGCCCAGGCCAAACCTAAAAGATACTCCCCTTTGCGGCCCGAGAACTTCATCCCGGTCAGGTCAGAGACACTCAATCCCGCCAGTGCCTCCGGCCCGGGGAACCCGTAGTATCGCTCCGATCCGTAAACAGCGCTGGGAGCGCAAGCCGCCACCAGTCTCTGCTTCAGCGAGTAGGCAAATCGCAGGTTCACTTGCTGCCCGATCACCGCCCAGGCCAGGGACTCAAACACCGTCGCCGTCAACACCGGCCGCAGCCCGTGAAAACGCTGGGCCAGCGCGGCCAGCACCGTATCCTGTTCAATCCGCGCATAGAAGGCCTGCACATCCACTCCAATACAGAACATCCGGGCAATGTTTTCCGCCAGCGCAACCGCAGCGGCCGAACCTACCTCGCCATCCGGGAAAGACACCTCCAGGCATGGCGCATCAACGCTTCCCACTGAATTGACCTCCACCAGGCGGTACTGACCCTCATGTTCCAGCAACCGCCGGTAACATCCATCCCTCACCACATCCACGCTCTCCAGGTCGGAGCGGCGGAGATAACGCAGAGCCAAAGCAAAATCAAACGGAGGCTTCGGGTATAACCGGACAACCATGCACCTGTCTCCTTTGCCGCTTTATATCTTGCTGTTACCGAAAACCGGAAGAATCGCTTCTTCCGGTTTCTTTCTGACCTATTCGCTTTTTTTCAGGATCTCCTCGATCAGGACCAGGAACCTTTTCTCCACGTTCATGGTGTGCTCCAGGATCTCCTTGACGCTCCAGGCGTCCTCCGCCGGTTTTTCGGCCAGTTCCGCGTCGCTCAGGCCAATCACCGCCGCCAGCAGGTCGCCCCGCGACTGCCAGGCCTGGGCCAGCAGCATCTGCACCTCGGAGGGGTAAGCCCCGATCGCTTTCCGGGTTTTCTCCACCTGCACAATGTGGTTGCGCTCGTGGCTCATGTACATGGAAAGCAAGGCGCGGACCGACCGCTTCGTTTCCGGATTGGCCAGTTTAAGGCTCGCATCCGGCAAGCTCATCAGTTTGGCAAACACGGCGTTTCTCGTCTCCATCATTTCGGCTAAGAGGCTGTTCAGATCATCACTCATGGCAATCCCTCCTTTATATAGCCATATTTTACCATAGTTACCGGGGCGGCGCAACTACTCCGGCTGCTGCCGCAGCACTTCTACCAGCCGTTCGGTTTCTTTCCGGCTCCCGACCGAGAACCGGATCAGGTTCGGGAACGGCGGGTAGATGTTGGTGTATATCCCTGATGCTTCGAGATACGCGGCCAGCCTGGCTACCGGCCGGTGTAAATCGACCAGGACGAAAATCGTCTCCGAGGGCACACAGGTCAGCCCCAGCTTGGTTAACTCCTGTACCATATACTCCCGCTCCACCCGGACATACTCCCGGCTCTTGTGCACAAAGTCCTGGTCCCCAACCGCCGCAACCGCCGCGATCTGACTCAGGGCGTTCACGCTGAACAGGGTCACCACCCGCCGCAGGCAGTTGATCAAGTCTTCGCCCGCGAGCGCATACCCAACCCGCAAGCCGGCCAGGCCATACGCCTTGGAGAAGGTCCGGAGCACGAGCACATTGGGATAACGCCGGATCAGGCTCACGCTGTCCGGGAAGTCCGGATTATTCACAAACTCCGCGTACGCCTCGTCCAAGACCACGATCACGTTCTCCGGCACCTGGGCCAAAAAAGCATCCAACTCCGCCGCCGTGACCATCGTCCCGGTGGGGTTGTTTGGATTGCAGATAAAAATCAGCTTCGTCTTCGGGGTGATCGCCGCCGCGATGGCCGGCAGGTCAAATTTCCAGTCTTTCAGACCGATCAGCACCGGCTTTCCGCCCATCAGTCTTACCCCCTGGGCGAAGAGGAAGAAGGTAAAGTCAGCCGTAATCACCTCATCCCCCGGGCGGACGAAGGCTTTGCTCAACATCTCGATCAGCTCCGACGAACCGTCCGCCGGCAGCACATTCTGGCTGCCGAGGCCGTACAGCGCCGCAATCACTTCCCGCAGCTCCACCAGGGTCGAATCGGGGTACGGATTGCTCAGTCTGATGCTCGCGGTAAGTGCTTCTTCAACCTTCGGTGACAGGCCGCAGGGGTTTTCGTTCTTGTCGAGCATCACCAGGTCATCGCGGTGCAGTTCTTTCGCGAGCCGGTACTTCGGTTTCATCGGGGGAGCAATCCCAAACGCGGCGACCTCCGGCCGCAGGAGCTGTTCCGGTTTACA
>CAZHIT010000111.1:0-4431 GCA_964533125.1 uncultured Candidatus Sumerlaeota bacterium | reverse complement strand
CCTCCCTTGCCACGATCTGATCCGCCGGCAATCTAATCCGCAGGTAATGAAGCCAACCCGGCAGGAATCCCTGACGGGTTGGCGGCAACCCTGGTTAGTCGCCTATTTCATCAGTTTCTTAATCACTTCGGCGAACCGGCGGATACCTTCCGTCACCTTCTCCTCGTTAACCATGCTGAAGCACAGCCGGGCCTGGGTGTAACCCTTGCCCTCTTCGGAGTAGAACGACGGACCCGGCCGATACGAAACGCCGGCTTCCACCGCGCCTTTGAGCATCTCGATACCGTCGATCCGGTCTTCCGGCACAGTCACCCAGAGGAAATAACCGCCGCTCGGTTTGGTCCAGGTCACGCCTTCCGGCATGTACTTTTCGAGCGCGGCCAGCATCGCGTCTTTGCGGGCCTTGTACAGGGCCTTGGACTTCTCCACGTGTTTCTTTAAGTCGCCGCGCAGGCTAAACTCCGCCGCCAGCGCCTGGGTCAGCGGGCTGGACATCAGCGAGGTCGCGCCCTTGGCCAGGCTCAGACCCTTAATCAGTTCCGGATCCGCCACGATCCAGCCAATCCGGGTGCCCGGCGCGAAGGTCTTGGAGAAAGTGCTGGTATACACCACCATCCCGGTGTCGTCCATGGATATGATGGTCGGCAGTTCTTCGCCTTCATAGCGGAATTCGATGTAGGCGTCGTCTTCGAAGATGATCACGCCGTACTTCTTCGCGATCTCCAGGAGAGCCTTGCGGCGCTCCACCGAGAGCGACACGCCGGCCGGGTTCTGGTAGTTCGGGAGGATGTACATAAACTTGACCTGGATGCCCTCCGCCTTTTTCGCCGCCAGAGCCTTTTCTACCTCTTCCGGAATCACCCCGTCGTCATCGATGGGAACCGGGATCTGGTTGCAGCCGTGGGCCTTGAACGAAGAAATGGCGCCGGAGTAGGACGGTTCTTCGATGATGATGTAGTCGCCCGGGTTCACGAACACCTTGCACATCAGGTCGAACGACTCGGTGGAACCGTTGGTGACCATGACATTTTCCAGGGCCGCTTTCTGGTTCTTGGAGTTCGCGATGTCCACGATGTGCATCCGCAGCTTCTTGTAACCGGCGGAATCACCGTACTGCAGGGCGATGTCGGCTTCGTTGTCCATCACATAGTTGGTGATCGCCTTGATCTCTTCCCGCGGGAAATATTCCGGATCCGGGAACCCGCCGGAGAGATGGATGGCGTCCGGTTTGAGGCCGGCCAGGATTTGGTTGATCTTCGAGGGTTTGGCCATCTCCATCATCGGAGTGTACAGATGGGAATACTTGGACACTAGATAACCTCCTTTATTATTTGATATATCTGGGAGTGGAACTCAAAATCAGGCAGGGAGATAATATGGAAACCCATACCAATGATATATTCGTGAAGTAAAAGCAAATTCCTTGCCGCCCAAATACTTTATGCCAAATTTTCCCGGTTTTGAGAATCAAAAAACCCGCCTAATGCTTATGCCCATGCTCATGCCCCTGGCAATCCCCGCACCCGCACTCATGCCCGTGCTCATGCCCGTGCTTCGGCTCCTCCCAGGTAATCGAATCCAGCACCGAGCGAAAACCCACCCGAAACGCCGCCAGGTACTCTTCCCGCAGTTCTTTCTGCTCGGCCATCTCCGCCTCCGAGAGCCCCTCGCTCCGCGACTTGCGCGAAAGCTCGCCAATCCGCGCTATCTTTTCCGCCTCCAGCACCTCAGTCACCCTTCCTTTATCGCCTTATCGGTCAGTCATCACCCGATCAGCGCCCCGCTGGTCAATCCGCAGTCGCGTAACAACCGCTCCGCCTGCGCCGGATCCTTTATCTTCAGGATCTCCGGCAATTGCCCCTCCAGCCAGTGAAAATGCGCCAGCAGCCGGTATATTACCCCCGCCGCCGCGTCCGCCTCAGCCGCACCAAACCGCCTCCCATAGCACAGACCCAGTGGGCGGCGCAGCTTCTCGCGCAAAGCGGTCGCCAGCACCCTAATCCATATCCGCGCCAGCCGCTCCCGGTACCACTCCCCCGACTTTCGCCCGCTCTCCTTCGCCCCCATAGACGGGCTGGCAATACTGCCCTGGGTTTGGTGCACCAGACAGCGGAGCAGATAGACAAAGTTATCCAACTCTTCTTCCCGGTAATTGTCTTCGGCCTCCAGCGGCAGTGTCAGCGGCCCGCTCTCCACCATGTTCTGGACCAAAAGCCGCAGGATCAGGGCCGAGAACGGATTTTGCCGGCTCTTGCTATCGCCAAACCAGGCCTCGGCCTCCCCGTCGGCCAGTACCAACGCCGTAATCTCCCGCAGCATCGCCCGGCCGGCCCGGTCCCGCTCCATCCGCAGCTCTTCGCCAAACAGCGCCCACTCGCTGCACGCCCGGTCCGGGTTGCGCTCCTGCCAATGGCGGATCGGCTCGCTGTACACCTCTCGCAGCCGGCGGCTCAGCCGTCCCGGCTTGTACCCGCCCTGCCGGAGCGCGGCGCTGTGGCCCGCAGCGACCAGAGATGCCGCCGCCCCAGCCGGCAAATCGCAATACACCTTGCAGTCCACCTTCTCGTTACCGTTGCCCAAAGCCTGCGCCGCCGTCCGGTGCGCCCCATCCACCAGCCACAGGCGTCCTTCCGCCAGGCGGCACACCGCCGGCAGCAGTTGCGGATTCTGGTGCAGATGCGCCGCAAGGGCAACTACCCGGTCCCGGTTCAGCTCCGGCGCCCCGGCCAGAGGGTCGTGGGTCAGGTACTCCACCCCAATCTGGTGGTAGAAATAATAGCCGCCGGTATTGGGGCACCGGTACAGGGGCAGCCGCTCCCCATCGAAAGAGACCAGCGTCTTTTCCGGGTTGATGCTGATCCGCGGCAGTTCCTTGCCACCGGGAAACAACGCGGCGGGACTGGAGGTAAACTTCCGGTCGATCCGGGCCTCATCCCGGGCCGCCGCCAGGCTCTTGCTGCCTTTTTTCTGATAACAGTAAGCGTGCACCGGGACGTGCTCACCCGTACTGTCCTCAAAACCGGCAAAGACGGCATCCCGCTCGTCGATGAAATCCCCGGTGCAGATGTAACACCGGTACTGCCACTGTTCCAGGCAGCGAACCTTCTCCGCTGCGGTAATCTCAGGGTTGACCATTCCCCTCACCCCCGGTACGCCCTTCCTCTCTCCTTTACTATTACCACATCCGGCGGCGAATCCCTTCTCCTGCGGCATAGCGGAGCGTCCGCAAATACTTTCTTACAGGATATTGCCCAAGCTCAGAGCCTCCCGCTCGGGGATATGCCCGATGCTCTGCCGCAGCACCGCCAGTTCCTGCAGGCACAGCCCCTGCTCCCCGGCGTCCGCCAGCGCCTGCAAGCGCACCAAACTCGCCTCGATCATGTCAATCTCTGCATGGTCAATCAGCATCCGCCAGTAGAAACTGACCTCCCCACCCTTACGCGGACGGCCGCCCAGTCCCCTTCGCTCAGTTCCTGCTCCAGAGCGGTAAAATCCGTATCGAACCGGCTGGCGGACCGTTCCAGATACCGGGTTGTCCCGCCGGCCAATACCAACAGCACTACCAGCAGGGGGATAAACGCTTTTGGCTTCATCCGGTCTCCCCTGCCTTCGCCTGCGCCAATAGTTTCCCGCCGGGATCATAGACGGCAAAGAGGATGCGGCTGTAAGAGATCGGCAGCCCCTGCAGAGCCAGCCCCCGGGCCAGCCAGGCTTCGTCTTTGCCGATGCGCTCCAGGTTCGTCCGGTTGAGGCGGCCGTCCAGGATCAGGGTCACCGGCAGGTCCTCATACGCTGGGTTGATGCCCAAGTCCGCCGGGTTTACCGGCCGCCGCTGCGCTTTGGGCAGGACGCTGAGCTGGCCGTTCGTCTCCAGCACCGCGTACTCCACCGCCCCGATGTTCGCATAGCCCTTGCTCCGCAGCTGTTCGACCAAGTCATTTAAGTTATAGTTTTGGCGGGACAGCTCCGCCGCATCGATCTTGCCCCGCCGGATCAGAATGCTCGGTATCCCGCAAAACAAAGCGCGGGCTCTCTCGCTCTTCAGGTTCAAATAAGCGATGGCCGACTCCAAAATCAACAAGACGAGTATAGGCAGCAGCCCATTGATCAGCGGGATGCCGGTATTCTGCATCGGGATAGCCGCCAGGTCCGCCACCATCAGAGCCACCACCAGCTCCGTCGGCTGCAGTTGGCCAATCTCCCTTTTCCCCATCAGGCGCAGTACGATCACCACCGCAAAATACAAAATGATCGTCCGGGCGATCACCACAGGCATGGTATTTCCCCCCTCTCTACCTGGTATTATTGGCGCGGCCCGTCATAATCATTCGGCCACCATAGACAGGAAGGCCCCGCTCGGCGCCGGACAAGACAATGGGGCTGACTAAAAAGAGTAATAGTCAGCCCCTTCCTTATTAAGAAAAAAATTAG
>CAZHIT010000110.1:0-8276 GCA_964533125.1 uncultured Candidatus Sumerlaeota bacterium | reverse complement strand
CGCCGGGAATTTCGCGGCAGGCCCGGGCGGCGATGGCTGTGATCACGTTGTCGGTGATGAAGAACTTGCCGAGGGAGCTGAAGGTCGGGCGGACCACCGATTTCTCGATCACCAGGTTTTCATCGTACTCCGACTTTTTGCGCAGAAAGACCCGCAGGGGGTCCAGAAAATAGCCGGAAAAACTCTTCTTCACCTCCAGGGTCGGCGCCGGGATGACGTGGGTGCCGCGCTGGGAGCGGATCCGCTTGGCGCGGTTGATCTCCACCTTGCTCGCAATCTCCTCAATCCGGATGATCGACGAGGGCGGCGGCACCTCGATCCGGCCGGCGATCTTCTCCACCATTTCGGTGGACGTGCCGAGGATGAGGAGCTTCTCCGGGCGGTTTTTCCGGATGGCCTCAGCCACTTCGCGGGCGTGCTGGGGCTCGCTGAGTAAGGCCCGCTTGATCGCGCTGATCTTGGTGCTCTCCCGCTTCGCCGAATACCCGGCCAGCACCTTGCTGCCGCTGATCAGCAGGCCGTCGTCCACGATCAGGTTAATCCCGTAATCGTGGGCCACCACCTGGGCCCGGTGGCTTTTCCCGGTTCCGCTCGCCCCGACCAAAGCGTATACTTCCATTGTTCCTGTCCTCCGCTCCGCCGTCTGGGTGTCCCGGCCAAACCTTAACCTAGCTGTTGAATTAAGATATTCCTTACCGGCGAGCTTTTTCCTGCCGCCGTCAGCTAAGCCTGCCCGTCCGCTTCCCGCCGGCAGTCGATAATCCGGTCTTCGGTCACGATCTGCTCCACCGGCCAGTCGTAGGCTTCGCGCTGGAACGCGGGGATAATCTGAACCTCAAAGGCGAGGCCGATGCGGCCGGCGGTCATGGGCTGGGCCTGAAAGAAGCGGTCGTAATAGCCCTTGCCGTAGCCGATGCGGCTGCCGCTGACATCGAAAGCCACCCCCGGGACCAGCACCAGGTCGATTTCCCCCGCCGCCACCGGCCGGCTGTTTTCCGGCGCCGGTTCCAGGATCCCCATCGCTCCCCGGACCAACTCACTCTCGTCCGCCGGTAATAATATCGGAATGATCCGCTCTTCCGCCGGGCGGGTCACCGGCACCGCCAGGCGCTTCCCCCGGGCTGCGAGTTCCCCGAGCAGGTCAGCGGTCGCCACCTCTTCGGCCCGGGCGAGGTAGGCCATGATGGTCTGGGCGCGCGCGATCTCCGGCAGCGCCAGGACCCGGTCCGCAATCCGCCGGCTCCGCTCAAACCTCTCTTCCGGGGTCAGGGCCTGCCGCCGCCGGCGAACCTCCCGCCGCCAGTCCGCTTTGCTCATACTCATTTCACTTACCCCCCGACCAGACCGGGTACAATCTGCAGGCAATCCCCCGGCCGCAAGGGATCGTCCAGGCCGATAATCCGGTCGGCCAAAATCAGGGCAATCGGCCCGTACTCCCCGGTGGCCTCCGGTTCGATGGGTAACTGGCCCGAGAGCTTCGGGTACTGCCGCACCAACTCCTGCAGCACCAGCCGGGCCGGGGCGGTCTCCCCGTCCAGAGTAACTGCGACCCAGCCCTCGTTTCCCACCATTTCCTTATACGGCGAAAACAGCCGCACCCTAATTTCCATGCCCATCCCTCCCCCGGCGGTCAGACCCGCCCCTCCGCCAGTTTGTCGGCGATTTCCTTCAAACGGTCCAGGCGGTGCCGGATCCCGGATTTGCCCACCGGCGGCTCGAGCATTTCCCCCAGCTCTTTGAGACTGGCCTCAGGGTAGCGCAGGCGCAGCTCCGCCGTATCCCGCAGGCTGTCCGGCAAATGGTGCAGGCCGATCCGGGCCTGGATGGATTCGATCAGCAGGCGCTGCTGGAAGGCCGCGTCCACTGTTTTGCGCAAGTTAGAGGTTTCGCAGTTGACCACCCGGTTAACATTGTTACGCATCTCTTTGACGATTCGTACATTCTCAAACTCCAGCAGGGCGGTGTGAGCCCCCATCAGGCTCAGCAGTTCCCCGATCGAGTTGCCGTCCTTAATGTAGATCACATAATCGTTTTTGCGGCGGTTGACCTTGGCGTTCAGCTCGTATCCATTCAAAAGCTGGCAGAGCGCCTGGCTGTAGTTCTCTTCCTTGGTCACAAACTCCAGGTGGTAAGTCTTCGCCGGGGTGCTGAGCGAACCGCAACCCAGGAAAGCCCCCCGTAGGTAGGCACGGCGGCAGCATTCCTTCTGCACCGCCCGGGTATCGGCGATCGGGTCAGCCGCCACCATCTCCCGGGCAATGTCCAGCCGTTGCATTATCTCCTTCACCTTATCCGTGTCCATCACCCGGATTTGGTACACGTTGCTTTTGCGCAGCAGCAGGCGGCGGCGGACGATAATCTCGGCCTGGATCCGGAACACCTTCTTCAGCAGGCGGAACATCTTCCGGGCCACAGCCGCGTTTTCCGTGTTCAGATTCAGCGCCAGATGGTGGTGTTCACTGATCCGGATCACCCCTACCGTCTGGACCAGGGCGATCAGCTCCGCGATCAGACAGCAATTTTTCGGGGGAAAGAACTTGGCCAGTTCATCTTTCACATCCAGGGAAAAGGACAGCGCCCTCACCTCCCGCTTAGCATTGCGTCAGAATTTCGCCCGGACTAAAACCGCACCGTTTTCGGCAGGCGGCTGGCGGCGAGCGAGCGCCGGCGGACTTCGGCCAGCCACAATACCACTTTCGCGAGCTTCGCCGGGTCGTGCCGGGCAAAATCAGCCCCGGAGACCAGGTTCGCTTCCAGTATCCGCACCGGCAGGCGCCGCCAATGCTCCCGGTCGACCGGCACCGGGTAGGCTCCCTCCGCCGCGTATTTCTGCTGCACCTGGGGGGGGATAATCTGCGTATTTACCAAAACGTAATCGATCACGCCCGCACCGCTGTGGTCCAAAATCGCCTGCACATGGCGCGAAACGGTATACCCATCCGTCTCCCCCGCCTGGGTCATAATATTGCAGATGTACAGCTTGGGCACCGTCGCGGCCTTAATGGCGGCGGTAATCCGCTCCACCAGCAGGTTCGGCAGGATGCTGGTGTACAGGCTGCCGGGTCCCAGAATAATCAGGTCGGCCTCCTGTAGGGCGGTCAGCGCTTCCTCCGGGGGAGTGACCGCTTCCGGGAGGAGGGATACCCGCGCTATGGCCTTATCCGGGCGGGGGATGACCGATTCGCCGCAGGCCGTGCTGCCGTCGGTATACTCCGCCTGGAGCCGGACGGCGGCCAGGCTCGAGGGCAGCACCTGCCCGCGTACCGCCAGGACCTTGCTCGATTCCTTGATCCCCAGTTCAAAATCCCCGGTAATCTCGGTCATGGCCGCGATGAACAGGTTGCCGAAGCTGTGCCCGGCCAGCCCCGTCCCCTGCCCGAAGCGGTACTGAAACAGCTTTTCCATCAGCGGTTCAGTATCGGCCAGGGCCAGCAGGCAGTTGCGGATATCCCCCGGGGGCAAAATGCCTAGTTCGTCCCGCAGTCGGCCGGAACTCCCGCCGTCGTCGGCCACTGTGACGATGGCTGTGATATTGCCGGTAATCTCCTTTAGGCTGCGGAGCAGCACCGCGAGGCCGGTGCCGCCGCCCAGGACCACAATCTTCGGGCCTTTCTGCAGCTGCTTGCGGCGGTAAATGGTATCGAGCAGCTGACTGGACTTTTGCGGTGAGAGCGCTTTGGTCACCGCCCGGGTCAAACTGACCAGCGACAGCGTGATCAGCGCGACCCCGGCGCCGCCAACCAGGAGGCCCCGCCCGGCCGGGGTTAACGCCCGCCCCGCGACCGAAAAGAGGCTGTCGGTCAGCCATTGCTCAATCCGGGCCAGCAGCTGCGGGTCGGCCCCGGTGGCAAAACTGACCGCCACCAGAAACACCCCGAAAAAACACAGGAACAGCCAACGCTTCAACCCCATCCCGGGGGACAGCAGGCGCCAGAATCTTTTCATCTTGCCCCCGCCCCCACGCTGTCCCTGCCCGCATCCCGGTGTTCGGCCACCACCTTATGCCCCTTTTCCAGCAGCAGTTCCTGCAGCGCCTCCGCCACCACCACCGAACGATGCCGCCCCCCGGTGCAACCCACTGCCACGGTCAGGAGTGACTTCCCCTCCGTCTGGTACAGGGGAATGAGGAAGTCCAGCAGCCCGAAGCATTTTTTGATAAACTTCCCGGTAATTGGCCACTTGCGGACGTACTGGCGCACCGGCTCATCGCTCCCGGTCAGCGGGCGCAGAGAATCGACGTAGTGGGGATTGGGCAGGAACCGGACATCGAAGACCAGATCCGCGTCCAGAGGCAGGCCGTATTTAAACCCGAAGGAAACGATGGTAATTTCCAGGCGGTCTTTAGCCGTGTCTTCGGCAAAGGCGGTCACCACCTGTTCCCGCAGCTGGGTGGGGGTCAGGTCCGAGGTGTCGATAATTTTGTGCGCCCAGCCCCGCAGCTCCTCCATCCGCTTCCGCTCCAGGCTGATGCCCTCCAGCACCCGCCCGTGCGGCGACAGAGGATGCCGGCGCCGGGTTTCCTTGAAGCGGCGGACCAGGGTTTCGTCCGAGGCCTCCAGGAACAGGATCCGGTAGTTGAAGCCGGTTTCCTCCAAATGCCCCAGGGCATCAAACAGGTCTTCGAAAAATTGCCCACCCCGGATGTCGATCACCAGGGCGATTTTGCTGATCTTCCCTTCCGACTGGGCGCAGAGTTCCGCGAACTTGGGGATTAGAGTGGGCGGCAGGTTATCCACGCAAAAAAATCCCCGGTCCTCCAGCGCCCGCACCGCCTGGGTCCGGCCCGCGCCCGACAAGCCGGTAATGATCACAAACTTGATGTCCTCCATCTCTCCGCCTCCTTGCCCCTACTCCCCGCCGGCCGGGGTTGGCCGGGCGTTGATAATCTCCTCCGCCGGCCGGTCGGCCGCCGCCGCCACCCACTCGGCCCGGGCAAAATCACCCACCCGGGCCGGACTGTGGGCGTCGCTGCCGAAAACGAACTTGGCGCCCGCTTTCATCCCCACCCGGACGAAATCCGGCGTCACCCGGGCGTGCCCGGCGTTGATCTCCAGCGCCGTCCCCCGCTTGGCACAGGCCCGGGCCAGCTCCCCGGTGTCGATCGACAGATTCAGCCCCGGGTGGGTGATGGCCGTCAGATCGTACTTGTACACCGCCCCCACAATCGCCTTGGTGTTGCTGATCCGCGCTTTCACCGCCTGCCGGCGGGAAAACCGCCCGAGCCAGTTATCCAGGACCAGACCGGCCTCGTCGGCGAGCGAGGCGGCGATGATCTGCAGGTGCAGACCGGCCAGCGCCACATCCAACTGCGCCAGGACCCGCTTCGGCACATCCAGGGCTCCATCCAGGCTGATCACATTGGCCTCCACTCCGGTCAGGGCCCTGATTCCCGGGTAGCGGGACTGGCAGGCGTCTACCTCCGCTTTGATCCGCAGCAGGGTGTCCGGCTCCTGCACCCCGATGCCCAGGCCCGCCGGCCCGTGGTCGGAGATGGCTACCGCCGCAAGGCCCCGGGCGAGACCGGCCCGGATATTGTCTTCCACGCTGCCTTGACCGTGACTGTACTGGGTATGGGTATGGTAATCCGCAAATATCTCCATGCTGATCGAAAGATCGCTCCTTTTGTCTTGTCATCGAACCCGGCGAACCCCGCAGGACGGGACTTAGAAGCTGCCCTTCCCTCCGAAGCCCTTTTTCCCCAGCGCCATGCCGACCGCCACCAGCGCCGCCGCCCGTTCGGCCGCCAACTCCACCAACTGCGCCGCCTGGTCCATCGCTTCCGGCAGGGTCACCGGGCCGGGAGTAATGCTGAGGGCCGCCGCAAACCCGCTCCGGGCCAGGTCCAAACGGCTGTCGACCCGGCCGGCAATGGCGATCACCGGCACCCCCTGTTCCCGGGCCAGCCGGGCCACCCCCCAGGGCACCTTGCCCCGCTCGGTCTGGGCGTCGAGACTGCCCTCCCCGGTGAGCACCAGGTCCTGCTCGGCCAGGCGTTCGGCTAGATGCGTCGCGGCGAGCACTACCTCGATCCCCCGCTGCAGCTTCCCGCCGGCAAAGGCCAGGAGCCCCGCCCCCAGGCCTCCCGCCGCGCCGGCGCCCGGCTGGTCCGCCACCTCTAACCCGAGCTGAGACGCAATCAGGCGGGCGTAATGCGCCAGATTGGCATCCAATTCGGCCACCATCGCCGGGGTCGCCCCTTTCTGGGGTCCATACACCGCCGCCGCCCCCTGGGGACCGCAGAGGGGATTATCCACATCGCAGGCGATGATTACTTCGCACTCCAAAAGACGCGGATCCAGGCCGGACCGGTCGATTACCGCCAGGCGGCATAGGTCCCCGCCGCCTTCGGCCAGTTCCTTACCTTGCGCATCCAGAAACCGGACCCCCAACGCCCGGGCCATGCCGGCCCCGCCGTCGTTCGTGGCGCTGCCGCCGATCCCGAGCAAAATCCGGCGGCAGCCGGCGTCCAAAGCGGAGCGCAGCAGTTCACCGGTCCCGTAAGTCGTCGTCAGCAACGGGTTACGCTCCGCCGGGGCCAAGAGCACAAGACCGGAAGCGGCTGCCATTTCGATCACCGCCGTCTTTCCGTCCGCCAGTATGCCCCACCCGGCTTCCACCGGCGCTCCCCGCGGCCCGCGCACTACCTGCCGGACCATCTGGCCGCCGACCGCCGCGATCAGCGCCTCGGTCGTGCCTTCGCCCCCGTCGGCCATCGGGACCGCTTCCACCACCGCCGCCGGCCACACCCGGCGCAGGCCCCGCTCCATGGCCGCGGCGGCTTCCACCGAGGTCAGACTGCCCTTAAATGAATCCGGCGCGAGCAAGATGTTCACCGGCGTCCCTCCTGCCCTTAGCTTATGCTTTCTACCTGGATTATACTTCAGACCCCGGGCCAAAGCGTCCGGAATAGCCGAAAGAAGCGCTTCCGCGCTTCTTCCTCCGCCCGGCCGCTGTTACCGTCCGGTAATCTTCAGGATGCTGTCGGCACCGGCGGTCACATACTCCGCCGGCAGGTGCACCAGGCGTTTGCGCCCGGTCAGGTTGGTCACAATCACCGGGGTCAGCAGCGACGGCAGCTGCTGTCTGGCGGCTTCAAAGTCAAACTCCAGCAGCACATCTCCGGTCTTCACCCGGTCGCCTTTATTGACCTTGGTGCGAAAAAAACTGCTACTCATTTCGTCCATATTGATGCCCACATGCACCAGGAGGGAGATTCCGTCGTCGGTCTCCAGACCGATGGCGTGCCCCAGGGGAAAGACCTTGCTCACTTCGCCGTCCACCGGCGCCACGACCTTCCCTTCCCGGGGTTCGATCGCCACTCCGTCACCCAGCAGCTTTTGGGAAAAAACCTGATCGTTGATCGTGGAAAGCGCAACTACCCGGCCCGAGACCGGGGCCCGGATCAGGGTGGTCGGCCGGAGCCACTGGAGCAGACTGGCAGCCAAATCGGCAATCTTCACGGTTGACCTCCTTTCCCCCGGCTGGAGCCAATCAGAGCCATTGGTTAAAAGAAGATCTCCCCGTCGATGGACCTAAGATCGGGGCAGCCGGTCAGAATCATCGCTTGCCGGAGTTCCGCCGTCATTTTTTCGATTACCGTTTGCACGCCCTCCGCGCCACCGCCGAAGGCGCCCATAATCACCGGGCGGCCAATCAGCACCGCGTCGGCGCCCAGGCCCAGGAGTTTGAGCACATCGGTCCCGTTCCGCACTCCGCCGTCGGCTAGGATGGTGATTTTTCCGCCCACGGCGTCGGCGATATCCGGCAGGACATAGGCGGCGCCGGGGGTGTAGTCGAGGACCCGGCCGCCGTGGTTTGAGACCACGATCGCTTTCGCCCCGACCTCCACCGCCATCTCCGCTTCCTCCGGGGTCATGATGCCCTTGAGAATGAAGGGCAGGCGGGTGGAGGCGACCAGTTCCTGCAGCTCATCCGGGGTTTTGGGTCCCACCGGCTGCCCCAGCATCCGCATGATCACCAGGCCGGCCCCGTCGATATCCACCCCAACCGCCGCCGCTCCTGCCGCTTCGGCCACTTCAATGCGCCGGATGATCTCGGCCTGCTCCCGGGGTTTGATGAACGGAATCCCAAAGCCGCCGACTTTTTTAATCGCGGCGATGCCCGCGTCGTAGATGGTCGGGTCCCCGGTGTCGCCGCTCATCCCAATCGAACCGGCGGCCTGGCTGCCCACCATGATCACCTCATTATATTCCGCCTCGGTCATCGCCCCGCCCATGTTGATCTTCGCGCCGGTAATCGGCGCGGCCAGCACCGGG